>JAPHTL010000223.1 GCA_026193355.1 Rhodospirillales bacterium | reverse complement strand
CTGCTAAAACAACCCTTTAAGCGATCATTTATTTCACTGCTTGAAAAGCTCCGGACAAATCGTTTGAAAATGCGCCGAAAGTTTTTTTTGTATATTGAAAACACGGCGGATTGAATAGAACGCCTCGCAACCAGAAGGCCTGCAGACATGCACCGATATGCAAATGTGATGATCGCGGTTTCCGATGCCCCCCTTCTGGACAGACTGTCGTCTGTGTTTTGCGAGGACAAATTCAGGGTCACAGCCCTGCCAGATGTTGCAACGGCCAAAAAGGATACAGGAAAAGCCGCTTTTGATTTGGCTGTAATCGAATACAACAGAAACCTTAAACCCGCTGAACTTGAAGAAATTTTCGGCCCAACGCCCTTCATTCTGATCGGAACGGACGATTCGCCGGATACGCTGGCAAAAGCAGGCGAACTCGGCGCAGACGACGTTTTTACCTGGGGGACGTCCCCGCAGGAGATGATTTTCAGAATGACGCCCCTTCTGCGCCTTTCGACAATGAGGTCGGAACTTCGTCGCAGAAAGAAACTGGCCCTGGCCGCGGGCCTGCATAACGATCAAGTCTCTAGCGTTGATGTCGAGGAGGGAGCACACCCGGCTTCAATTCTTGTTGTGACCCCTGACCTTGGCGGTGACGATGAAGCCCTTTTGCAAAAACTTCAGGGCGACAGCGATAATGATATCCACACCTGTGACAGCCTTTTCGAAGCCGAAACCGTTCTGGAACAAAAACGATTTGACCTGCTTTTTCTTGGAACGGGCAGCGACCGGGAAGATCGCCTTAATTTCTGCGATGGCATCCGCCAAAACCCCAGCCTTTATAACCTTCCCATTGGTTTTCTCTCAACCGCGGACAGCGCTGGCCAACATGATCCGCTGGAGCCATACGTTCACGGAGCGACCCGCCATCTCGTCTCCCCGGTACGTGACGATCTGCTGCAAAACGTGACGACCTCACTGATCCGTCGAAACCGCCGCAGATGGGTACTGGGCAAGGAACTCGAAGCGATTTGTCAGGGCAGTCTGAAGGAAAGTGAAACGGGACTCTTCACTTATGATTTCCTGCTTTCAAACCTGACCGACCTGATAGAGGAAACCGACGGAAAAAGAACGAGTCTCGCCTTCTTTTCCGTTCCAGCCATCTCCGAACTGGCCCAGCAGTTTGGCGAGGACGCTTCGGCGGACCTGCGGCTCAGGATTGCGCGGTGGATAAAAGGCATGATTCGCGCCGAAGACCTCGCTGCGCCTTATGGGAAAACAGACTTTGCCGTAATCCTCCCGGATTCCTCCGAAGATGAGGCTGAAACCTTTGCGCAACGCATCGCTGGCATCCTTACCTATACCGACTTTGCCGTCGCCGAGGTTTATCAACCCGTAACTGTCAGCGTAGAAATCTGTCTGGCGGGTCTTCGGGCGGGCGAAAGCGCAAGCGCCCTTGTCATGCGGGCCCGCGAAAGTCTGGAATAGACGACCTTGAATCTTCACGGCCCCACCCCGCCCCCGCTCGTTCCCTTACGGGTCGCCTTCCACTTTGATGTTGTTTGCCCTTGGTGCTACATCGGAAAACGACGCCTCGACGCCGCCATCCGCATGCGTCCATCATACAGGGTGGATATTGTCTGGCGGCTCTTCCTGCTGGCCCCAAATCTTCCCCGGCAGGGAATAGAACGAAACGCCTATCTGAAGGAAAAATATGGGTCTATTGATCGCGCCGAACGCATATTCGAGGCTGCCGACGAAGTCGGAAGGTCGGCCGGAATTGCCTTTGATTTCAAGAAGATGGATAGGGCATCGAACAGTATCAATGCGCATCGCCTTATGAATCTCGCCGTTAAATGCGGTAAGGGCGATGCGGCAATCGAATCTCTTTTTCTTGCCTATTTCGTCAATGGGCAGGATATCGGCAAGACAGAGACGCTTGTTGAGGTCGCCACAAAACTGGGAATCACCGCTGAGGATGCGCACGACCTTTTCTCCGGCAAGGAAGGCGTGACGCCGGTTCTGTTCTCCAGCCGCTCGGCGCGCAATCAAGGTATTAACGTCGTCCCGACATACGTGATTGACGACCGCTTCACCCTTTCGGGCGTGCAAAACCCGGAAGTGCTTGCCCGCGCCTTCGATTCCGCCGCCGCTTTTACCATCAACAGGCTCAACCGGAAGCCGCCACAGCGCTGAGTTTCCTGGCGATTTGCAGGACACCGGAAAGGCGGCGTTCGGAATCATCCCAGCCGCGCATGAGAACAAGTTTATGATCCGGCCGAAGTTTCGCCGTGCCGACCTGTTCGTTGATGAATGCGACGAGTCCTGCGGGATTGGAGAATTGATTGTTGCGAAAGGAAATGACCGCGCCCTTGGGTCCAGCATCCACTTTTTCCACGCCGGATTTCCGGCACAACACCTTGATCGAGACCACCTTGAGAAGGTTCTCGACCTCATCGGGCAGCGGGCCGAAGCGATCCACCATCTCCGCGGCGAAGGATTCTATTTCACCGTCATCACCAAGCGACGCCAATCGCCGGTAAAGGCTGAGCCGAACCCCCAGATCCGCGATGAAGGCTTCGGGTATGAGAACAGGCATGCCGATGTTGATCTGCGGGCTCCAGATATCCTTCTCATCTGCATCCCCTGCCCCGCCGCCCTTGGCATCAGCAACAGCCTCCTCCAGCATTTGCTGGTAAAGCTCGATGCCGACCTCGCGAATGTGTCCTGATTGTTCCTCGCCGAGCAGGTTGCCAGCGCCGCGTATGTCGAGGTCATGGCTGGCCAGACTGAATCCGGCACCCAGCGTGTCGAGCGCCTGCATGACCTGCAGGCGTTTTTCGGCCGACGGGGTGATTTTCTGTCGTGGCGGCAATGTCATATAGGCGTAGGCGCGGGTCTTCGATCGCCCGACCCGGCCGCGCAACTGGTAAAGCTGCCCCAAACCGAACATGTCCGACCGATGGACGATAAGCGTGTTGGCGCTGGGAACGTCGAGGCCGGATTCGACAATGTTCGTGCACAGAAGGACATCAAGCCTTCCATCTGCAAAGGCCGTCATGACATCTTCCAGTTCACGCGCGGCCATGCGGCCATGCGCGATGCCCATCTTCACCTCGGGGACCAGTTCCGAAAGCTCTTTCGCCACCTTGTCGATATCGGCAACCCGCGGACAGACATAAAAGGCCTGCCCGCCGCGGAAATGCTCGCGAAGAAGGGCTTCGCGGATAACGACGGGGTCATAAGGCAGAACGAACGTCCGCACTGCAAGACGATCTACCGGAGGGGTCGAGATCAGGCTCAACTCCTTGACGCCGGTCAGCGCCATCTGCAACGTCCGGGGAATGGGCGTCGCCGTCAGTGTCAGGACATGAACACCGCTTTTAAGTTCCTTCAGCCTTTCCTTGTGTGCAACGCCGAAGTGCTGTTCCTCGTCAATCACCAGAAGCCCCAGATCCTTGAATTTCATGCCTTTGGCCAACAGCGCATGGGTCCCGACCACGATATCAACCTTGCCCTCCGCCAGCCCCTCCCTGACGGCCTTTGCATCCTTTGTCGTCACCATTCTGGATATCTGCCCAATCCGCACCGGCAGACCGGCAAACCGTTCAACGAATGTCCTGTGATGCTGTCGCGCCAAAAGGGTCGTCGGCACGACGACGGCGACCTGAAAACCCGACATGACAGAGACAAATGCGGCGCGCAGGGCGACTTCGGTCTTGCCGAAACCGACATCGCCGCAAACGAGCCGATCCATGGGTCTTCCGCGCGAAAGATCACCGATGACGGCCTCGATGGCGCGTGACTGATCGTCTGTTTCGGAATACGGGAAGCGTGCAGCGAATTCGTCGTACATGCCTTCCGGCGCCTGCATGAAATCGCCCTGCTCCATCTCACGCGCGGCAGCCATGGCGATAAGCTTCGCCGCCATCTCGCGGATGCGCTGTTTGAGCCTGGCCTTGCGGCCCTGCCAGGCGACGCCCCCCAGACGATCGAGTTGCGCAGCCCCCTGGTCGGAGCCGTAACGGGACAGAACCTCGATGTTTTCAACGGGAACATAAAGCTTGTCACCACCGTCATAAACGAGGCGCAGGCAATCATGAGGCGCCCCTGATACCGCAAGGGTTTCCAGCCCATCGTATCGGCCAATGCCGTGTTCCATATGAACAACCAGATCGCCTTCCCCAAGCGCTGACGCCTCGGAAATGAAGTTTTCGGCTCGCAACCGGCGTTGGGCTGGACGAACCATCCGGTCGCCGAGAACATCCTGTTCGGAGATGATCGCCGCTTCATCGGCAACGAACCCCCTTTCAAGGCCAAGGATGCACAGACCAAGCCCCCCCAGAGGCAGGGTTACCGCCTCGCGCCATGCATCAACCCTTTGAAGCGGGCCAATGCCATGTTCGCGCAGAACGACCTCCAACCTGTCCCGTGCGCCTTCCGACCATGCCGCGAGGACGGCGCGCCGTCCATCACCGGCAAGATCCCTGACATAGGAAGCAAGGGCGTCAAAGACGTTGGCGTCGGGATTTGCGCGAATATCAGCGAAATCCCGCCCGGCGCGGCCACCGGCGGAAACGATGGAACCGTCCTTCTCCGGGGCCGAAAATGGTGAGAACCCGGCAACCGTACGGGGTTTCAGCCTTTCATCCCACTCCGCCATGTCCATGAAAAGAGCCTGTGGCTCAATGGGATGATAGGGCGATGACATCGCGAGCCCAGCCCCGATATTGTCCTTGCGGGCGCGATAGTGGTCCTCAATCTGTTCAAGTCGTCCGTCGCGCACCTCTTCTGCCTGGTGATCAAGGGTCACCGGCGCATCGGGAAGATAATCCAGAAGGGTTTCAAGGTTCTCCTGAAACAGTGGCAACCAGTGCTCCATGCCGATATGCCGGCGTCCTTCCGAAACAGACAGGTACAGGGGATCATCGCCGCCGACGGCGCCGAAAAGCGAGCGGTAGCCGGACCGAAACAGCGCAACGGCGTCATCGTTGAGGAACACTTCACTGACGGGCTTTATGGTGAAATCCTTGACCTCGCCGGATGTACGCTGCGTCATCGGATCAAACAGACGAAGCGTTTCAAGTTCATCGCCAAAGAAATCGAGCCTCAACGGTTCCGCGGAACCCGTTGGAAAGACGTCCAGAAGCCCCCCTCTTACGGCGTATTCACCGGGCTCCATCACCGTATCGATGCGCTGATATCCATTGCGCTCCAGCACCCCGATCAGGGTTTTCATGGGCATGGTATCGCCCTGCCTGACCATAACGGCCATGCCGGAAAGCGTTTCGCGGGCGGGAATCCGCTGCATGAACGCCGAAACGGTTGTCAAAACGATGCGTCCGGGACCGTTCGCATTTTTGCCGTCAAGCAACCGGGTCAACGTTTCGATCCGTTGCCCGACAACACCAACGTTTGGCGATACACGGTCGTAGGGAAGGCAATCCCAGGCGGGAAATTGCAGGACGTCACAATCGGGCGCAAAAAAGCCTATGGCTTCCGCCGCGCGCGCCATACGAACCTCGTCCCGCGCCACAAAAAGAAGATCGCCACCCGTGGCCTCGGCCAGTGACGACAATACCAGGGCGTCAAAGCCTTCAGGCACATCAACGACGGTATGCGAGCCACCGCCAACCAGTATTTTGTTTATATTTTTCAAATTATTATGTCTTTTTATTAAACTTCTTTATCATTAACAAAACATCGCAATCAAACTTTTCCGGAACCTCCGCACGCCCCGAAATCCAGTTGAAAAGATCAATATCAGGTTGTTCCAGCAGGGTTTCCAGTAATCCGAGCTGCCGGTCATCTAGCGTTCCTATATGGGCCTCGGCGAACTTCCCGACCAGAATATCATTTTCATGCATGCCGCAACGTCTGCTGCGCATCAGAATTTTTTTGCGTCGGGCGTCGATACCGGTCATGGCGTCATCCATCACGAAGTCCTGCCCTCTTTCTCAATTCGTTTGCCTGCCAGTATTCTCGACCTAGGATATAGAATCTTGCATTGACCCTGTCAGCTACGTTCGAGCAAATGCGGCCAGAACCACTGTTTCCTCTTTTTGCGCCGGTCACCAGTCTCAAGGGTGTCGGCCCAAGAATTGCCAAATTCATAGAACGTTTGGCCGGGCCGCACGTTATCGATGTTCTGTGGCATCTGCCAAACGGCATGATCGACAGAAGGCATTCCCCATCCATTGCCAACGCCCCCGATGGCGCCATCATAACGATTGTCGTTACGGTGGATCAGCATCACCCGCCCAGAAACAAGCGCCAACCCTACAAGGTGACCTGTTCGGATGGAACGGGCAGCCTTAGCCTCGTCTTCTTTCACGCCCGCCCGGATTACCTTCTGCGCATTCTTCCAGAGGGCGAGAAACGCGCTATCAGCGGGCGGGTTGAACACTTCGGCGGCGAAGCGCAGATGCCCCATCCCGACCACATCGAGTCGGTGGAGAAGCTGGAAAGCCTGAAAACAATTGAACCGGTCTACCCCCTCACCGCCGGCCTCGCACCCAAGGTTCTCAGAAAAGCGATTGATAGCGCCATCGAGACCGTCCCCACCCTCAATGACTGGCTTGATCCTGCGTATCGCGAGAAAAACGGCTGGAGCAATTGGCGGGACGCGCTGCTGAGCGCCCATCGACCTTCTTCTCCCACAGATCTCACCCCCCTGTCCCCGGCGCGGATGCGCCTGGCCTACGACGAGTTGCTCGCCAACCAGCTTGCCCTCGCCCTTGTCCGGCACAACATGCGTCGCCTGTCCGGCCGCCCTCAGGCGGGAAACGGAAAAATCAGAAACATGGTGAGGCAGAACCTTCCATTCTCGTTGACCGCCTCGCAGGAAACATCACTCACCGAAATTGAGGCGGATATGGCCTCTGGGGACCGCATGTTACGGCTGCTTCAAGGGGATGTGGGCAGCGGCAAGACGGTGGTCGCCCTGCTGAGCATGCTGGTTGCTGTCGAAGACGGCGCCCAGGCCGCCCTGATGGCGCCCACAGAAATTCTGGCGCGGCAGCATTTCGCATCAATCGAGACACTGTTGCAGGGAACAGGTGTGCGCCTCGCCATCCTGACCGGGCGCGAAAAGGGCAAAGCCAGACAGGCGATCATTGATGGGCTGCATGAAGGGGAAATCGATATAGCCATCGGCACCCATGCCCTTTTTCAGGAAGGCGTCGCGTTCAGGGATCTGGGAATGGCCGTTGTCGATGAGCAGCATCGTTTCGGCGTCCACCAACGCATCACGCTGGCCGCAAAGGGAAAGGCGCCGGACGTTCTCGTTATGACGGCAACGCCCATTCCGCGCACACTGGTATTGACGGCCTATGGCGATCTTGATGTCTCCCGTCTGACAGAAAAACCAGCAGGGCGACAGCCGATCGATACACGCGCCCTTCCCCTTGATCGTATCGCTGAAGTGATCGGGGGCATCAAACGCGCGGCGCAGGATGGCGCGCGGATCTACTGGGTCTGTCCGCTGGTCGAGGAATCCGAGACCCTTGACGTTGCCGCAGTTGAGGACCGGCACAGGCAATTGGCCGAAATTTTCGGCGACCGCGTCGGTCTCGTTCACGGCCGCATGAAGGGGCCGGAGAAAGACGCGGCCATGGAGGCCTTTGCGACGGGGAAAACCGTTGTCCTCGTTGCAACGACGGTGATTGAGGTCGGCGTAGATGTCCCCGAAGCGACGATCATGGTGATCGAACACGCCGAACGCTTCGGTCTGGCGCAATTGCACCAGTTGCGTGGCCGGGTTGGCCGTGGCGCAGAGCGATCAAGCTGCCTGCTGCTTTATGCATCCCCCCTCGGGGAAACAGCCAAATCGCGGATATCGATCATGCGGGAAACAGATGACGGGTTTCGTATCGCCGAAGAAGACCTGAGGCTTCGCGGCGCTGGAGAACTTCTTGGGACAAGGCAAAGTGGTATTCCCGAATTCCGCATGGCTGACCTGGCGCACCATCAGGACCTTCTCGCCACGGCGCGTGACGATGCGGCGCTTGTCCTCAGCCGGGATCCGGACTTGCAAACAGCGCGGGGAAAGACGCTTCGCCTGTTGCTCTATCTTTTCGAACGCGACGCCGCCATTCGTTTCCTGCGATCAGGATAGAAGGCGCAAGCAGCCTCAATCACTGTTCGGCGGAGGGTGTCGACTGACCAGAACAGGGGCGTTTTCGCGTTCACGCAAGATATCCACATCCTCGTAAACGGCCGAAGATATCTTCGGCTCGGCCTGTTTTGCCGGAGACCTGCGATCAGGCGGCGTAACAATGCCGCCGGAAATGACCATTTTGATGGCTTCTTCCACGGACATCGTCAGGGAAACCAGTTCCTTTTTCGGCAGGAACAGAAGGAATCCGGAGGTGGGGTTCGGCGTGGTCGGCAGGAAAACGTTGACCATCTCTTCTTCCGTCAGGTTCTGAACCTCTCCTTCGGTCCGTCCCGTAATGAAACCGACGGCCCAAATCCCCCGACGCGGATATTCAACCAGAACCGCCTTGCGGAAGGCTTGGGATTGCTGGGCCAGAACCGTTTCCAGTATCTGTTTGGTGGCGCCGTAAACGCTTCGGATGACCGGCATCCGGCGGACAACCGACTCACTGATGCGCATCCACATTTTGCCAAGAAACCCGGCCGTTAATCCGCCGATCAATGTAAGCACGACGAAAACGATCACCAGCCCAAGGCCCGGGATACCGAACGGAAGATAGGTTTCCGGATTGTATGTATGCGGAATAAGGGGGGTGACGGTTCGATCAACCATATTGATGAAAAGATAGGCCAGGTAAATCGTGATCGAGATCGGCGCAGTAACCAGAACACCGGTAAGGAAGTAAGCGCGAAGGCGCGCGCCGAAACGGATCGACCCCCTTGGACTGCTCTGTGAATCGTCGGGCGAAGATTCCTGATCGAGTTCCGGAATCTCCGGATCTTTACCGGCTCCGCTTCCTGCCTTGTCCGTCATTTGTTCGCTTACCCCTGTTCAACAGATCCGCCAATGTTCAGCGTGGCTGCCAGAAGTTATCACCGCACCTTGCAAAATAGCCAAGAAAATCACGCCGCTTCAGGCTGCGGCTTGAATAATACACGGTTTGTGGCAATTCTCTTGTCATGACGCGCCAGTTCCCCTCCCGCCCCATACCCGCAATCGGTGTCGTGGTATGGAAAGGCGATCATGTCCTGTTGATCCAGAGGGGAAAACCTCCACGGGCGGGATCGTGGAGCCTTCCGGGCGGCGCGCAGAAACTGGGGGAAACCGTTTTTGAAGCCGCAATCCGCGAGGTGACAGAAGAAACGGGAATCCAAATCGAGACTCTCGGTTTGATTGATGTGATTGATTCCATTGATCGCGATAACGACAGCATCGAATACCACTACACACTGATCGATATCGGGGCGCGATGGCTTTCGGGCACTCCCCTTGCCGCGGACGACGCGATTGATGCGCGTTGGGTCGCCCTGGATGATATCGGAGCGTTTGACCTTTGGTCAGAAACAGAAAGAATCATCAGGCTTTCTGCGCATCTTCACGGTCCCTGCCGGAACATTCCATATACTTGAT
>JAPHTL010000083.1 GCA_026193355.1 Rhodospirillales bacterium | reverse complement strand
TGGGTTCGCCTTGGCCGCCGCCCGTCGCCGAGGTAGATGCTGTCGCGCAGGCTGATGGTTCCTCCGGCGGCGCGGAAACGCCAGCCCCCGCCATGCATGCGCAAAAGAACGGCGCTGCCGCCCTTGACCAGTGACGCAGTGACATCGGGATGCAGATGGAAGCGAATGGCGTAGACGCCGCGCCCCGGTCCGCGCAGTTCGTCCTTGCCGCGCAGGTCGTCCCCGGTGGCGGAAAGGTAGAGATCGCGATGATGCATCAGCCCGTAGCGGTCTCGGTAACCGTCGTGACTCATCTGCAAAAGGGTATTGCCGTCGGTCTGGCGGCGATCGCAGGTGACTTTGATTTGCCTTCGTTCACCATGCGGCGGCGCATCGAGGGGGGTGATGTCGTCTTCGTTGACGGTCAGGGTGGAGTGTCCCGCCGTACCGCGCAGAACCCCGCGCCATTCGCTTCCCGCGTCAAAGTGGCTGCCGCAATTGACGACAAGCCGGTGTTTGCCGAGGCTGAGCTCAAAGCTGAGCGCGCCCGCATGAAATCCGTCGTCACCGGCGGACGGCCCGCCGCAGTCCACGATCATCAGGTTGCGCCCACCGCGCACGCGCTGAAACCCGACATGCGGGGCGCTGTGGGTGGCGCGGCTGCGCGATCCGCTGGTCGCCAGCACACGGTCGATCCGGGTGACATCGTCTTCGGTTGCGCCGTTGAAAAGGGCCAGGTGGCCGTCGCCGTGGCGTAATGCGCGCAGCATCGGGGCCATGCGGTCGATGGCGCCTTGCAGGGCTTCGGGAACTTCCTCATGTGCGGCCATCAGGGCTCCGCGCGCTTCGATCAGGTTTTCCAGAACGGCCAGATGCGTGGCGGGGCTTCGCTGGATATGGCCGCCATCGGGAAGGATCTGCTCGTCCACCGCGCGTTCCAGCAACTTCAACGCCACAGGCAGGGAATTCCCTCGTTTGCCGAATACAAGGGCGGACTGAACCATGGCGACAAGGGCGGCGAATTGCTCGCCCCGTCCGCGCAACCTGCCTATGACGCGCGGAAGGTGTCGCGACTGGATGAACAGGGATTCATAAAAGGCTGGCTTGAGTGTTTTTGCGTCGTCGTCCTCTTCGTCGCCGAAAATAAAGGCGTGATTGGCCAGCCAGGCGGTGATCCGTCTGCCCAGAATATCGGCCCGCCACAGATGCGGTGAAACGGCGCCGTGGTTCTCGATCCAGGACGCAACAAGTTTTCTGGCGTATCTGGATGCCGATGCGTTGTCGGCGGCGCGCAGATCGCGCAGCCACGCGAAGCTGTGCAGGGAATCGGTGACCTCCGGCGGCGCGGCAACGCCGCCCCAGGGCATTGTCCCGACATCAAAACGACCGCCGGGAATGGGGAATTCACCGCCCAGAATGGCGCGCCCCGAATCGGCGTTTCCCGGCCATGGATCGGGCGGAAATTCGCCCATATCGCCTGGATCACCCGGCCCACGACCCGCCAGAATCATCCGATAGACGGGTGAAACAAAGACGGCGTCGGCCAGCATCTCGCGCGGGTGCGAAACATTGAATCGACGGGAAAGGCGTTTCAGGAAAGGCAAGCGTCGGGCTCCGCGCATGGCCGTTTCGGGTGGCTCGGTTCTTCGCTCACCACCCTGTCTTTGGTAACAGCTTCCCTTCCTGCCCGCAAGGCGCTCAGCCTCAAAGGCGGCGCAGGCGCACCGCGTAAAAACCGTCCATCCCGCCTTGCTCGCCCATGTGAAAAGGCAGCGTTCGCAGGGAACCGTCGGTTGCGACGCATTGATCAAGCCCGCCAATCTCATCCGGCGTTACGGGGACGCGTTCGTGGGGCGGCGCACCATCAAGGGGTGCGGTGAAATGGGCCGGGCCTTCCTCCTGTTGCAAGGAGCATGTGCAAAAAACAACCAACCCGCCGGGGCGCACCATGCTCAATGCGGCAATGGCCAGGCGCTTTTGCAGGGCGGCGACCTTGGGAATGTCGTTGGCGGATTTCAGGCGGGCGACATCGGGATGACGCCGCAGGGTTCCGGTCGCCGTGCACGGGGCGTCCAGCAAAACGGCGTCGGCGGGGGCCTCGGGCGTCCAGACCCCGGCATCGGCGGTGACGGTTCTGGCGTTCAGGCCAAGGCGCGTGAGGTTTTCCGAAAGTCGTTTCAGCCGGTTGGCGGAGCGGTCAACGGCGGTCACTTCTGCGCCCCCTGCGGCCAGTTGCGCGGTCTTGCCGCCCGGCGCGGCGCACATATCGATAACCCGTTGACCGCGAACGTCGCCCAGTAATCGCGCAGGCAGGGCGGCGGCGGCGTCCTGCACCCACCACGCGCCTTCGTCGTATCCGGGCAGGCCGGGAACCGAAGCAGTTTCGGACCGGCGTACGGTTCCGGTGGGAAGCACCGCTGCTTCCAGCCTTTCGGCCCATGTTTCGGGATCGGTCTTCACCGAAAAATCCAGCGGCGGTTCGCCAAGGTGCGCCTCGGCGATGGCGCGCGCCGTTTCCTCGCCATAGGCGGCGACCCATGAATGCCACAACCAGTCCGGGGTGTTCATCCGGGCGGGATCCTGCCCGGCCAGAAGATTGTCCCGCCCACGCACAATGCGGCGCAAAACGGCGTTGACCAGCTTGGCATAGTGCTCGTTGCCGCTTTCGCGGGTCAGGTCAACGGCCGTATCGACGGCGGCATGGGGCGGGGTGCGCAGGAACAAGATCTGCGTCATGCCGATGCGCAGGATGTCCTTCACCGTCACCGCCTTGTCGGGCAGGGGTTTTTCGACGCAAAAATCGATCAGGCCGTCGACCTGCCCCAGCCGGCGCAGCGTTGTTGTCGAAAGGTGCCGTGCGAAGGCGCGGTCGCGCGTTTCCAGCGCGCCCAATGCGGGATGACCGTCGAAGGATTCGTCCAGGGGGAGTTGCTTGCGCGTGACCGCGCTCACCACGTCAAGCGCCAGGCGGCGCGCTGCCTTGCCTTCCGCCACGGGCCCTCAGCCCCAGGGTCCGGCGACGCCGGCCATTTCGCGCAAGCGCCGGATGCGCTCGTCCATTTTGGGGTGAGTGGAAAACAGACTGTCCATTGACCGTGCGTGCAAGGGGTTGACGATAAACATATGGGCCGTGGCCGGGTTGTCCTCGGCCACCGGATTGTCGATGCGTTGGGCGCCGCTGTCCAGTTTTTCCAGCGCCGATGCCAGCCAGAGGGGGCGGCCGCAGATTTCCGCGCCGATGCGGTCGGCCTCGTACTCGCGGCCGCGTGAAATACCCATCTGCACCAGCATCGCCGCCACCGGGGCAAGGATCATCACCAGAATCACCCCGACGATGCCCAGTGGGTTGCGGTTGTTGCCGCCGAAAAACAGGGCGAAGTTGGCCAGCATGGACAGCGCGCCGGCGATGGTCGCGACGATGGTCATGATCAGGGTGTCACGGTTTTTCACATGGGCCAGCTCGTGCGCCATCACGCCTGCGACCTCATCGGAGTTCAGGATATCGAGCAGCCCCGTCGTGGCGGCGACCGCCGCGTTTTCGGGGTTGCGACCGGTGGCGAACGCGTTGGGCTGCGGGTTGTCGATGATAAAGACCTTCGGCATGGGCATCCCGGCCCGGTGCGCCAGTTGCTCCACCGTGCCATAAAGGGCCGGGGCGCTGCGTGCGTCCACTTCCTTTGCGCCATACATGCGCAGGACCAGCTGGTCGGAATTCCAGTAGGCGAACAGGTTGGTGCCGATGGCGAACATCAGGGCGATCAACATGCCGCCCTCGCCGCCCAGAAGGAAGCCAGCGCCAAGGAACAGGGCGGTCAGCCCGGCCAGAAGAATTGCGGTGCGCGTGTAACCCATCGTTTTATGTCCATATGTGATAAGCGTGCCCTCTGTGGAACGCCGATTATGGTGTAGTCTTGGGAAACGTCCCCCGCAAGCGGGGGGGATGGAAATTCACGAAAGCGTTACGCAGGAAAGCGCAAAACCATGTCCGCAGAAGACGCAAAAAAGCCGAAAAAGATCAGCGCCGCCGAACTGCTGCGCGCCGATGCCGCGGGTGCTGCGGTATGGCGGGAAAACACCCCTCCCGACGATAAAATGCGCACTCCGGAAAAGATTCCGGACAAGGACAGGAACCCCGATCCCGTCAACCCCACCCGCTTCGGCGACTGGACGAAAAAAGGCCGCTGCGTGGATTTCTGAGGGGGTGGTTTATCGCCCTTCGATCACTGCGCCCAGCGGGCCACGGGTAAGCGTGATCAGGGCGATTTCGCCCGCACGGCCA
>JAPHTL010000226.1 GCA_026193355.1 Rhodospirillales bacterium | reverse complement strand
GACCGTGGCTTCATCAAGGTTGACGACGATTACCAGACGAACGTTTCCGGCATCTTCGCCATTGGCGACGTCATCGGCGGCGCCATGCTGGCGCACAAGGCCGAGGAGGAGGGTGTGGCGGTAGCCGAACTTTTGGCCGGGCAACATGGGCATGTGAACTACGAGGTGATTCCCGGCGTCGTCTACACCTGGCCCGAAGTGGCCTCGGTTGGCTGGACCGAGGAAAAGCTGAAAGCCAAGGGTATCGAATACAAGGTCGGCAAGTTCCCCTTCACGGCGAATTCACGTGCGCGGGCCAATGCGGATACCGATGGTTTCGTCAAGATTCTGGCGGACGCCAAAACCGACTGGGTGCTGGGCGCCCATATCATCGGCCCCAGCGCGGGTGACCTGATTCAGGAAGTCGTCTCGGTCATGGAGTTCGGTGGTTCGGCCGAGGACCTGGCGCGCACATGCCATGCCCATCCGGGACTGAGCGAGGCCGTCAAGGAAGCCGCACTGGCGGTAGAAGGCCGGGCGCTGCATATCTGACAATCATTGCGCGTTAAGTGAAACGGTGCGTCCGATTGCCGGGCGCACCGTTTTCCTTGTGAATGCTCCTGACTGTTTGCGATCAGGTGCTTGGCTTCTTGACCTTTCCGCCTGCTGCCCGCGTCAGGGCGCGTTCAATGGTCGTCGGGCATTCCATGATGCTCATGAAACTGTTGGACCCCATCATGGACAGGTCGGAAAAATTGATGGCGATGCGGAAGCGTGCGTAAAGCGCATAGACCTTGCCACCGGACACCAGCATCTCGTAAGGCAGATGTGCGCTCGAGCGCAGCGGCTTGAAGTCGATCTGGCTCATGATGTAGGCATCGTCCTGCATGGTGCCCTCACCCTTGGAACCGTCCATGGCGATGCCAAACACGGATTCTTCCTTGCCCGGCACATCGATGCGATAGACCTTTGTGATGCCGCTTCGCCCCTCGGCAAGCCCCGCCTCGACGGCGGCGATGGCGGCGGCCTGCGTGTCATACTTCGCCAGCACGCTGGGTTCGTCGAAATACTCCATGCCGAACATATAGTGATAGCCACGCAACTCCTTGTCCGTCATGCCGGTGTCGGGGCCAAACTCGCCCTGGTTGCCAAGGGCGGCGGACAGTGCATCTGCGACTGCGCCAAGATCCGATTTCATACGATAGGCCGAGGCCATGTAGCGCGGGTTGGTAAACGCGACCTGTATCTCGCCGCCTACATCGGTTATGGCGACCCGCTGCCCGGCCGCATAACCGCCAAAATCGGACTGCGCAGCAGCCTGCCTGAGGCCTTCATTGGTGACCACGATGATCGTTGCAGCCGGATATGGCGAATAGGTTCCGGCGATTTCGAACCCGGCGGCGGCCAGCTTTCCGGTGACCTGTTCGACCGTCCCGGCCATTTCCCCGGCGGCTTTGGACGCCATGATGAAGGGCTTCATTTTCGGGTTGTCCTTCGCGGTGGCTACCGCCACCGGCATGGCCAACAGGAACCCGACAAGTGCGACTAAAAGTTTGTTTTTCACGGTGACCTCCCATTCCCCTGTTTTGCGGTATTGTAGGAAATGGCCCTATGCAAGGGGTAGTACCCATGGAGCACATACGCCTAAACCTGAAGTCGAATGAGGGCCTGTGCGACGAATTTGTTTAACGGATTTTTGCGCGGGGATGGGCGCTGCGGTACACCTCGGTCAACCGGGCGGAATCAACCTCTGTATATCGCTGGGTCGTCGACAGCGAGGCATGACCCAACAATTCCTGAATGGTGCGAAGATCGCCACCTCCGGCAAGCAGATGGGTGGCGAAACTGTGGCGTAGCGCATGGGGGGTGGCGGTTTCCGGCAGGCCGAGAAGGAGGCGAAGGGTCTGCATCCGGCGTTGAACAACCCGGGCCTGCAGGCGGTTTCCGCGCGCGCCGATGAAAAGAGGTCCTGTCTGTCCTGGGTCAATCGGACAGGATGCGATATAGGCGTCGATGGCGTCGCGAACAATCGACAGGATGGGAACGACGCGTTGCTTCCCGCCCTTGCCGGTGATCATCATGGTCTCGCCTTTTGGCGCATCCCTGCGGTTGAGGCCTAGCGCCTCGCCAATCCGCAGGCCGCATCCATAGAGAAGCAGAAGCAACGCAACATCGCGTTTCCCGACCCATTCAAGGCCGCGCTTCTCAAACCAGTCCGTTTCGGAAAGTTCGGCGACCGTGGCGATCGTCTCCGCCGCTTCGCCTTCGTCCAGCGCCTTGGGCACCGAACGCGGCAGGCGTGGCGTGCGGATATTCCGGATTGCCGCATTGCTTCCCCGGCCGGTCCGGTCGAGAAAGCGGAACAGACTGCGCAGGCTGGACATGCCTCGCGCGATGGAACTTCTCGCCGCGCCCTCGGCGTTTCGCCTTGCAAGGTAGCTTCTGAAATCGGCCGTTGTCAGGGCGTCAAGATCCCCCAGTCCGGGACGATAGCCGATGTGTTCGGTGATGAAGCGAAGGAAGGCGGCGATATCGCGCTCATAGGCGGCCAACGTGTGCGCGGCGCAACGTTTCTCGTGGGCGAGCCAATCGCGCCAGTCGCCGATTGCCTTGGCAACAGCCGGTTCCGCCTGAAGTTCGGGGGGTTCGTTCAACGCCACCTCCGTTGCTGGCCTCAGGCGGTTGGGGCCTCCAGCCAGCGATCGAACAGCCTTTCTACGACGCGTGCGAGAAACAGGATCAATTCCGATCCCTGACCGGGATGGAAGGTCGCGTGACTGCGCGACCCTAGGCCAAGAAGCCCCGTTGGAACGCGCCGCCCCGCCCTGATACGCGCAAGGGCCGCGGATCGGACAAGACCCGCGCCTGCCCCGAACAGGGTGCCGTCGTCCTTGATGGTGTTTGTCAGAAACACCTCGTGGTTGCCGATAATCTGTTCGACCGCGCCGGTCGGGATGGCGATGGTCTGGGCCATCGTTTCCTGTGAAAGCGGCGGTGTCGTTGGTTCCAGGCACAGGGTGACCACATCCACGTCCAGAAGAAGCGGCATGTCCTCGTTGATGATGCGGACAAGGTGTTCGATGCTCTCGGCGCCAAGCATGGCAAGAACAGCGGCATGTGTGCGCGTCTGGACGGAAAGATTGCTGCGGCTGGTGACGATCAGGTCGTTGGTGCATGCGCGCATGTGGTCGATTTCGCCGCGCAGGCGTTCAACCATGGCCTTCTGGAAATCGACGACGGTTTCGCCATCCCAGCGGCTCACCCCCGACAGGGCTTCCATGACATCGGACCGTCGGCTCAGAAAGTCCGGATTCGCCCTCAGGAACGTTGCGACGCTTTCTTCATCGGGGGTGCCCCCGTCGTTCATGCCGTCGTTGCCTTGATCTTCTGTCATGCCGGGCTTTCCACTGTTGTTGGGCGATTGCAATGGGAACGGCCACCGCGTAACGCGAAAGCCATTTCGCGTGGGCCGTCCGACAGGCTAAAGTTTACTCCATGCCATCCGAACACGATACCCCGGAACCGGTCGCAGATACGGGATTAGGCCGCGCCCAACCCCACGCGCGTGTCCGCGTCCTGCTGCCCCTGCCCTTGCCGACGGCCTATGACTACGCCGTACCCGAGGGAATGGCCCTGTCGCCCGGGGATTTCGTCTCCGTTCCATTTGGTCGCCGCGATTTGATCGGCGTTGTCTGGGATGAAACCGGTGCGGGCGACCGCGCCGCGCCTGACAGCCGCCTGAAATCAGTTCTTTCCCGTCTGGACGTTCCGCCGCTTCCGCGCCAGTCGCGTCAGTTTGTGGAATGGGTCGCGGATTATACGCTGGCGCCACGCGGGGCCGTTCTGAAGATGTCCATGAGCGTTCCCGCCGCGCTGGAACCACCATCGGTCGCCACGGCCTATGCGCGACCGACCGCGCTGCCGCCGGACATTCGCCTGACGCCGTCACGGACGAAGGTTCTTGATGTGCTTGCCGCCGCGCCGTCACTGCCACGCAGCGAACTGGCGCGCGAAGCCGGCGTCGGACCGGCCGTGATTGACGGTATGGTCAAGGCCGGTGGGCTTGTTCCCGTTCAGATCCCCGATGTCATGAAGCCCGCCGCGCCGGATCTTTCGCTGGCGGGGCCTGTCCTGTCCGCCGAACAGGGGGGCGCGGCTTCGGATTTGCGCCAGAAAGTCATCGCCGCGCGCTTTACCGCGACGCTGCTTGATGGCGTGCCGGGTTCAGGCAAGACCGAGGTTTACTTCGAGGCCGTCGCGGAAGCCCTGTCGCACGGTGGAAACGTCCTTGTCCTGCTGCCGGAAATTGCGCTGAGCGCGCAATGGCTGGCCCGGTTCGAGACCCGATTTGGGGTGGCGCCGGTGGTATGGCATTCGGATCTGGGGCAGGCCCGTCGCCGCGCCGTCTGGCGGGCGGTCGCCGAAGGCCGCGCCCCGGTGGTCGTCGGCGCACGTTCCGCCCTGTTCCTGCCCCATCATGACCTTGGGCTGATCGTGGTCGATGAAGAACACGATGCCTCGTTCAAGCAGGAAGAAGGGGTCGTCTACAACGCCCGCGACATGGCGGTGGTTCGGGCCCACATCGGTGAAATTCCTGTTGTCCTGGCGACGGCGACCCCTTCGCTTGAAACCGTGGTCAATGTCGAGACGGGAAAATATTCGCGCCTTCACCTGCCCGAACGTCATGCCGGGGCGACGATGCCGACGGTCCAGGCCATCGACATGCGCAGCGACCCCCCGCCGCGGGGCAGCTGGCTTTCCGAGCCGTTGCGCAAGGCGATCGAAGAGACACTGACGGCCGGTGAACAGGGGATGCTCTACCTCAACCGTCGTGGCTACGCCCCGCTGACCCTGTGCCGCAAATGCGGTCACCGCCTGCAATGCCCGCGGTGCACTGCGTGGCTTGTGGAACATCGCGCCACTGCCCGCCTGCAATGCCATCATTGCGGATACAACGTCCGCCTGCCCGAGCGCTGTCCCTCATGCGAAGCCGAGGATTCCCTGACCGCCTGCGGGCCTGGGGTCGAGCGGTTGGCCGAAGAAGTCGCCAGCCTGTTCCCCGCGGCGCGGACCGTTCTTGCGGCCAGCGACACCATGACGGGTCCCAGGGCGGCGGCCGAACTGGTGACGATGATCGAGAACCACGAAACGGACCTGATCATCGGCACCCAGATCGTCGCCAAGGGCTATCACTTCCCCAAGCTGACGCTTGTCGGGGTGATCGACGCCGACCTTGGTCTTGCCGGAGGAGACCTGCGGGCGGCGGAACGGACCTATCAGATGCTTTATCAGGTTTCGGGCAGGGCGGGCCGGGGTGAACATCCGGGCAGGGTGCTTCTGCAGACCTACATGCCCGAACACCCCGTCATGAAAGCCTTGGTGGCGGAAGACCGCGATGGGCTTCTCGCCGCAGAACGGAAGGCCCGCGAAGCCGCAGGCATGCCACCATTCGGCCGTCTTGTTGCGCTTATCGTCAGCGGTTCGGATGAGGTTTCGGTTGACGAGGCGGCCCGCGAACTGGGCCGCAAGGCCCCGCGCGGGGCGGGTATTTCCGTCCTGGGGCCAGCTCCGGCGCAGATGGCCATTTTGCGTGGCCGCCACAGGCGGCGGCTGCTTCTGAAGGCGGACCGGACGGTTCCGGTTCAGGCGGTGGTTTCCGAGTGGCTGTTGCGCGCCGATGTGCAGCGCAACATACGCGTCCAGGTGGATGTCGATCCATACAGCTTTTTCTAATATAAAAGCCTTCAAATTTTTCCGAATAATGCTTTTATTACAACGTGGTAATAATGGTGCTGCACGTGCGAGAAGTTCCCTTGCACGGGGTGATCTAGTATGCTAGACAAACTCCGCTTCCAGCACGGGAGATGACCGTGTGAAGAAGGTGAAGTTCGTTCTAATTCCGGGGGGGAAATCCCCTTCCCACAAAGCTGTAGAGGCTGTCTCAAGTGTCAACCGCTGCTTCAGGCGCAACTGGTCTATCGGGTCGTTACGCAAAAGCCCTTTTCGATCTTGCCGAACAGGAAGGGGTGGTGGACGCTGTGGTTGCCGATCTGCGTCAGATACAATCCATGCTCGACGAGAGCGAGGATCTGGTGCGCTTGATCCGAAGCCCGGCCATTTCACGCGAAGATCAGGGGCGCGCGATCGCTGCGGTTCTTGAGCGCGCCAAGGCGTCGACAATGACCCTGCGTTTTGTTGGCGTTGCGGCCCGCAACCGGCGTCTTTTCGCGTTGCCGCAGATTATCGGAGCGTTCCTCAGGATTGTTGCGGAACGCCGTGGCGAGGTAAGCGCCGAAGTCGTATCGGCTTCGAAGATGACCGCCGCACAGACAAAAGCGCTTGATGAGGCGCTCAAAAAAGCAGTCGGTGGCAAGGTTGCCATCGAAACGAAGGTCGACCCGAGCCTTCTGGGCGGACTGGTTGTCCGTCTGGGTTCGCGAATGGTCGACAGTTCGCTGCGTACCAAACTCACCCAGCTTAAGCTGGCGATGAAAGGGGCTGGATGATGCAAATCCGCGCTGCGGAAATCTCCTCAATTCTGAAGGAGCAGATTGCCAACTTCGGAACAGAGGCCGAAGTTGCCGAGGTTGGTCAGGTCTTGTCTGTGGGCGATGGTATCGCCCGTGTGCATGGCCTCGACAAGGTTCAGGCTGGCGAAATGGTCGAGTTTCCCGGCGGCATCAAGGGGATGGCGCTGAACCTCGAAACCGACAACGTCGGTGTGGTTATCTTCGGCGATGACCGGAGCATCAAGGAAGGCGACACGGTCAAGCGGACCGGCGCAATCGTTGACGTTCCCGTCGGCAAGGGCCTTCTGGGCCGGGTTGTCGATGGTCTGGGCAATCCGATCGACGGCAAGGGTCCCATCGAAGACGCGGTGCGCACCCGGGTCGAGGTGAAGGCGCCCGGCATCATTCCCCGCAAGTCGGTTCACGAGCCGATGCAGACGGGCCTCAAGGCGATCGACAGCCTGATCCCCGTTGGCCGTGGCCAGCGCGAGTTGATCATCGGCGATCGCCAGACGGGCAAGACGGCGATCATCCTCGATACGATCATCAATCAGAAGACCATCAACGACAAGGCCGAGACCGATGCGGGCAAGCTGTTCTGCATCTACGTCGCCGTTGGCCAGAAGCGTTCGACCGTGGCGCAGATCGTCAAGACGCTGGAAGACTACGGCGCGATGGAATATTCCATCGTGGTCGCGGCCACTGCGTCCGAGCCCGCGCCGTTGCAGTTCCTCGCCCCCTATACCGGTTGCACGATGGGCGAGTACTTCCGCGACAACGGTATGCACGCCGTTATTTTCTACGACGATCTGTCAAAGCAGGCCGTCGCCTATCGTCAGATGTCGCTTTTGCTGCGTCGTCCGCCGGGTCGTGAAGCATATCCCGGCGACGTTTTCTACCTGCATTCGCGTCTGCTGGAACGTGCGGCCAAGATGAACGACGATCAGGGCGCCGGATCGCTGACCGCGTTGCCGGTCATCGAAACCCAGGCTTCCGACGTGTCAGCCTATATTCCGACCAACGTCATCTCGATCACCGACGGCCAGATCTTCCTGGAGACGGAGCTGTTCTACAAGGGCGTTCGTCCCGCGGTGAACGTCGGTATCTCGGTCAGCCGTGTCGGCTCCGCCGCCCAGATCAAGGCGATGAAGAAGGTTGCCGGTTCGATCAAGCTGGAACTGGCGCAGTATCGTGAAATGGCTGCCTTTGCGCAGTTCGCTTCCGACCTCGATCCCTCGACCCAGAAGCTGCTTGCCCGTGGCGCGCGTCTTACCGAAGCGCTCAAGCAGGGCCAGTATGTGCCGCTGCCGGTCGAAGAGCAGGTTGCGGTTATCTTCGCGGGCGTCAACGGCTACCTCGACAAAATTCCGGTCGATAACGTTGTTCGCTTCGAGGCCGCCTATCTGGATGCGATCCGGAGCAAGGGCCGCGATATCCTTGACGCCATTCGCGTCGAGAAGGACATCACCGACGATATCAGCAAGAAGTTAAAGGCGTTCATCGAGGATTTCCTCAAGACGTTCGCCTGAGCCGCCGAGAGGCTTGACGGGGTAACCGCGAAAACGGAACCAGGGTTGCATGCCTAACCTCAAAGACCTCAGGGTCAGAATCTCCAGCGTCAAATCGACGCAGAAGATAACGTCCGCCATGAAAATGGTGGCCGCATCGAAGCTGCGACGTGCGCAAGGCGCGGTTGAGGCGGCGCGTCCATATGCCGAGCGCATGGAACGCATGACCAAGTCGCTCGCCAAGGCTGTGGGAACCGGCGAAGGCGCGCCCAAGCTGCTGGCCGGACGTGGTAAGGACGATGTTCATCTTCTGGTCGTTGTCACCTCGGACCGCGGTTTGTGCGGTGGCTTCAACGGAAGCATCGTGCGCGAGGCCCGCCGGCGTGTTCACGCACTGGAGCTGGATGGGAAAACGGTCAAAATTCTCTGCGTCGGCCGCAAGGCGCGCGACGGACTGAAACGCGACTACAAGCGGCTGATCATCGATACGATTGAAAACGTGGGCCGTTCGGGCATCAACTTCGAGGAAGCAGATGTGCTCGGCAGGCGAATCCGGTCGATGTTCGAGGAAGAGGAGTTCGACGTCTGCACGATGATCTACAACCGGTTCCAGTCGGCGATTGCGCAGATTGTGACGGTGCAGCAGGTCATCCCGCTGTCGATCGAGGTCGACGCGAAAGACGTGGCGGAAGAGGAAGAAGAAACCCTCATGCCCGCCAATCTGCGGCCGGTCTACGAATACGAACCGTCGGAAGAAGACATCCTTTCGGCGCTGTTGCCGCGAAATCTCTCGGTTCAGCTTTTCCGCGCCTATCTCGAAAGTTTCGCTTCCGAGCAGGGCGCACGAATGACCGCAATGGACAATGCGACCAGGAATGCGGGCGAAATGATCGACGACCTGACGATGACCTACAACCGGACACGTCAGGCATACATTACCAAGGAATTGATCGAAATCATCTCGGGTGCCGAGGCGCTTTAACAAGCCGATGCGCGCTGCGCCAAGGATGCGAAAGGGGTTATTGCAATGAGCAAGAAAAACGTCGGCACGATCAGCCAGGTTCTGGGCGCTGTGGTCGATGTCCAGTTCCCGGGCGAGTTGCCCGCGATCATGAACGCGCTGGAAACGGACAACAATGGCAAGCGGCTGGTGCTGGAAGTGGCGCAGCATCTTGGCGAATCGACGGTCCGCACCGTTGCGATGGACACCACGGACGGTCTGGTGCGCGGTCATGAAGTAACCGACACCGGTGAGCCGATCATGGTGCCGGTTGGTCCCGAAACGCTCGGTCGTATCGTCAATGTCATCGGCGAGCCCGTCGACGAGCGGGGCCCGGTCAAGACCAAGATGAAGTTGCCCATCCACCGCAGCGCGCCCGAGTTTATCGAGCAGTCCACGGAAACCGAAATTCTGGTCACCGGCATCAAGGTCATCGATCTTCTGGAACCCTATCCCAAGGGCGGCAAGATCGGCCTGTTCGGCGGCGCGGGCGTGGGCAAGACGGTTCTAATCATGGAACTGATCAATAACGTCGCGAAAGGCCATGGCGGTTATTCGGTCTTTGCCGGTGTTGGCGAACGCACCCGCGAAGGCAACGACCTTTATCACGAAATGATTGAATCGGGCGTTATCGACCTTGAGGGCAACAACTCCAAGGCCGCCCTGGTGTACGGCCAGATGAACGAGCCGCCGGGCGCGCGCTCCCGCGTTGGCCTGACAGGCCTGACGCTTGCGGAATACTTCCGCGATGAGGAAGGCCAGGACGTGCTGTTCTTCGTCGACAACATCTTCCGTTTCACCCAGGCGGGTTCCGAGGTTTCCGCGCTTCTCGGCCGTATTCCTTCGGCCGTGGGTTATCAGCCGACGCTGGCCACCGACATGGGCACCCTGCAGGAACGGATCACCTCGACGAAGAAGGGTTCAATTACGTCTGTCCAGGCCATTTACGTGCCTGCGGACGATCTGACCGATCCGGCGCCTGCGACATCGTTCGCCCACCTTGACGCCACCACGGTGTTGAGCCGCTCGATCGCCGAACTGGGTATCTACCCGGCGGTTGATCCGCTCGACTCGACCTCGCGCGTTCTCGACCCCCGCGTCGTCGGCGACGAGCACTACAAGGTTGCGCGCGAGGTTCAGCGTATCCTTCAGACATACAAGTCGCTGCAGGACATTATTGCGATCCTGGGCATGGACGAACTGTCGGAAGAAGACAAGATGACGGTTGCCCGTGCGCGCAAGATCCAGCGGTTCCTTTCGCAGCCCTTCCACGTAGCCGAGGTCTTCACCGGCACGCCGGGCGTTTTCGTCAGCCTTGAGGACACGATCCGTGGCTTCAAGGGCATCGTCGACGGTGAATACGATCACCTGCCGGAAGCGGCGTTCTACATGGTCGGCACCATCGAGGAAGCGCTTGAGAAGGCCAAGCGGATGGCCGCCGAGGCGGCTTGACGCCGGATACGACCGGAAAAGAGCAATATCAGGCAAGGGCATGACGAATGGCTGACGAAAAGGTGGAATTCGAACTGGTGTCGCCGGCCAAGCTGCTGCTGTCCGAGGCGGTCGAGATGGTCGTCGTTCCGGGTGGCGAAGGCGATTTCGGCGTCATGCCGGGCCACACCCCGTTGCTCAGCACGGTCCGTCCCGGAACGATCGATATCTGGGGTGACGGCAAGGTCCAGAGCCGACTGTTCGTCGAAGGCGGTTTCGCCGAAGTAACAGCAGAGCGTTGCACCGTTCTTGCCGAAGCAGCCCGCCCCCTTGACGAGATTTCGCGCGATCAAGCGGACGAACGCCTTCAGCGGGCGAACGAAACGATGATGGCGGCGGAGACGGATGGCGAACGCCGGGGTGCGGAACGCGAGTTGCGCGCGGCGGAGGCGATGGTCGCTGCGGTTGAATCCCGCGAAAAGGACAAGCACTAGGCCGCCCAGGGCGGCCACGAAGAACGACGGCGCGGGCCAGCAGGTTCCGCGCCGTTTTTGTCAGATAAAGGGAGATTGATGATGATCGTGACCACGACAGACGGAATCGACGGCCGCAAGGTGACGGCCTACCTCGGAGTTGTCAGCGGCGAGGCCATCCTCGGCGCCAATATTTTCAAGGATTTTCTCGCCAGTGTGCGCGACATCGTGGGCGGTCGTTCCGGGTCCTACGAAAAGGTCATGAAGGATGCAAAGAACGAGGCGATGAAGGATATGGAGAAGGAAGCCGCCGAACTGGGGGCAGATGCCATCCTCGCCGTGGATCTCGATTATGAGGTTATCGGCGGTGATGAGAAAACCATGCTGATGGTCAGCGTAAACGGCACCGCAGTCAAACTGGGCTAAAAACTCCCGCCGGGCATCTCAAGTGAAAGGCGTCCAACCGGGCGCCTTTCGTGCTAGTGGAAACCCGAATTAGCGAGCGTTGCGAGGAGCAGAGGGCTGCCCCATCCCCTTTCCTGGTCCCGCTCCTTTCCCTGGCCCCATTCCTGCGCCGGAGCCACCCCGGCCCGGTCCGCGTGGACAGTCGACACCCTGACATGGAAGTTTGACGCCACGTTCAGTCGCACGCTGTTGCATTTTATCGCGATGGGCGGCTTGGATCTGCTGGCGCTCTTCGACGGTTTTCGCTTCACGCATCTGGCGTTGATGTTCAACCCTTTCTTCAGGGGACATCAACTCCCAGCCGTAGACTGTCTGACCCTGGGAGTCCGATTGGGCGTGCGCCTGGGCAGAGAGGGTCAAGGCTGTCGCGATTAGAGCAAACATCAAGGCAAAGAAAATCAAGCGATGATCAGGTGCCGATTTCACAAAAATGCGGTCCATGGCCGTGCCCTCTCAGAATGAATGGATAGACTATGTGATCACTTGCAGGTGGTTATTGCAAATCACGTTTCAAGCGCCTTTTTCTTTCGCAGATAATGGCCTAACTGAACATCCATTGTCAGGATGTGATCGTGATCCAATTTTGGAATGCCCGTTATGAAAGCGGGGCTCCACTTGATAAGCATTGGGCTCTCTCGGCGATATAATTGTTATTGGGCGCATGGAAAACCTGTTTGCGGTTCCCTGATCCGTCCAGCGTTGTAACTTCAGGAAGGTAATAAAATAAGTTTTGACAATGCGAAACAGGTTCATCGTAAGGCGGTTATTGCCTCTTTTTTCGCGAAGAAAACGCAACAGCGGGCGCAACGCCCGGCGCGCCAAGGCCAAGTTCCATTGCTTCAAGCCGTCGGATCTCATCGCGCAGGCGGGCGGCCTCCTCAAACTCCAGATTGCCTGCCGCCTGTCGCATGCGTTGATCCAGATCCTTGAGGTGTTCCGGCAGGCTTTTTCCCGTCAGATGGGTGTCGCCTGATGCGCCGGTATCCACGGTGACGTAATCGTGTTCGTAAACGGAACCGATGACATCCGTGATCGTCTTCTTGATGCTTTCGGGCGTGATACCGTTGGCGGCGTTATAGGCTTGCTGTTTTTCCCGCCTGCGGTTTGTCTCGTCAATCGCGTAGTTAAGGGAGTCCGTCATCTTGTCGGCATAAAGAATGACCCGCCCGTCGATGTTGCGGGCCGCTCGCCCGATGGTCTGCACAAGTGATGTTCGGGAGCGGAGGAAACCCTCTTTGTCGGCGTCAAGAATGGCGACGAGGGCGCATTCGGGAATGTCCAGCCCTTCACGAAGAAGATTGATGCCAACCAGAACGTCAAACGCGCCGAGACGAAGGTCGCGGATGATTTCGATGCGTTCGAGGGTATCGATATCCGAATGCATGTAGCGTACGCGGATGCCGTGCTCGTGGAAGTATTCGGTCAGGGTTTCGGCCATGCGCTTCGTCAGGGTTGTGACCAGAACACGCTGACCGCTGGCTGCGCAGGCCTTTGCTTCGGCCATCAGGTCATCGACCTGGGTCTCGACCGGGCGGATGATGCACAGGGGATCGATCAGCCCCGTGGGGCGCACCACCTGTTCGACAATGACGCCGGCGCACCGTTCAAGCTCCCAAGGCCCGGGGGTCGCCGACACGAAAATGGTGTCGGGGCGCATGGCCTCCCATTCCTCGAACTTCAGCGGCCTGTTATCGACGCAGGAGGGCAGGCGGAATCCGAATTCGGCCAGCGTACTCTTGCGGTTGAAGTCGCCGCGGTACATGCCGCCCAGTTGGGGTACCGTGACGTGGCTTTCATCGACGATCAACAGTGCATTTTCAGGAAGGTATTCGAAAAGAGTGGGTGGCGGTTCGCCCGGATTGCGACCACTCAGATAGCGTGAGTAGTTCTCGATCCCTTTGCACGATCCGCTGGTTTCCATCATCTCAAGGTCGAAGGTGGTCCGTTCCTCAAGGCGTTGCGCCTCAAGAAGTTTGCCGTCGCGTTGAAAGAATTCAAGCTGCTCTTTCAATTCCGCCTTGATCTTCACCGCCGCCTGCAGGAGCGTCGGCCTTGGTGTCACGTAGTGGCTGTTTGGATAGACCGTGATGGCTTCCAGCGCGGCGATTTTCTCGCCGGTCAGGGAATCGATTTCCCAGATTCCCTCGATTTCATCGCCGAACAGGCTGATCCGCCACGCACGATCCTCGAAGTGGGCGGGAAAGATTTCGATCACGTCACCGCGGACTCGAAAAGCGCCGCGGTGCAGGTCGCCGTCATTGCGCCGGTATTGAAGTTCAACAAAGCTTTTGAGCAACGCATTTCGCTCGACCTGTTCTCCTGTGCGGACGGGAACGATCATCTGGGCGTAGGTTTCGACGCCGCCGATACCGTAGATGCAGGAAACAGACGCGACGATGATCACGTCGCTTCGTTCAAGAAGGGAGCGTGTGGCCGCATGCCGCATGCGGTCGATCTGCTCGTTTATCTGGGAATCCTTCTCGATGTAGGTGTCGGTGCGCGGCACGTAGGCTTCTGGTTGATAGTAGTCATAGTACGAGACGAAGTACTCGACAGCATTGTCGGGGAAAAAGGCCTTCATCTCCGCATAAAGCTGGGCGGCCAGGGTCTTGTTCGGCGCCAGGACAAGGGCCGGGCGCTGCACGCGGTCGATGACATGGGCAATCGTGAAGGTCTTGCCCGAACCGGTGACGCCGAGAAGAACCTGATCGCGCTCGTTTTGTTCGAGTCCTTCGATCAGTCCGGCGATCGCCTGCGGTTGATCGCCCGCCGGCTGAAAATCGGAGGAAAGCGCAAAGGGCTTTCCGCCTGATACGGCCGGGCGCTTCGGGGGTTTGAAAATGGCATCGTCAACCATATCTTCTATATAGTCCGCAGAAACCCCGCTGGCCAAAAAAAAGGGCGCGCCCAATGACGCGCCCTTTTATCGGATGGCGGATAGAGACTATTCGCCGCTTTTATCCTTGTGCGCTTCTTTCCAGGCGTCTTCCCATTCTTCCGTGCCTTCTGGAAGTTTATGAGCGATACCCTTGTGACAGGCGATACAGGTCTGGCCTTTTTCCTGCGCTCTTGCGTGGCGTTTTTTGGAGCGGCGCTCCTGCTTCGTCATATCCATGTAATCGAAAGAATGGCAGTTCCGGCATTCACGGGAATCGCTCTTGATCATGGTGGTCCAGACGCGGCTGGCCATGGTCATGCGTTCCGCCTCAAACTTTTCCCGTGTATCGATGGTGCCGAGCGCCTTGTGCAGCAGTTCATTTGACGCCTGGATTTTTCGCATCACCTTGTAGGTCCATTCCTTCGGCACATGACAGTCGGGGCAGGTGGCGCGGACGCCCGTGCGATTGGAATAGTGGATTGTTTCCTTGTATTCCTCGTACACATTGTCTTTCATCTCATGGCACGAGATACAGAAGGATTCGGTGTTGGTCATCTCCATTGCGGTGTTGAAGCCACCCCAAAGGATGATGCCCGCGATGATGCCGGCGAGGATAAGCCCCCCCACCGAGTACTTGGCCGACGGGCGACGCAACATGCGGATTAAAGCGCCGACCGTACCGGGTTGCGGTTCTTGGGGCTTGGTTTCTTCAGACATCGGTATTCACTCCAATCGGGTTGTTCCACCGGGTTTATAGTGCCGATGATCCACTTTGGGCAACGGAAGAAGAGGCGGCGTAAAGGCCACCTCTTCCTGCCGGCAATCTCCCCCCCCTGCGAATGGCAGCGGATTATTTCGCGCCCTGGAAGCTGTTTTCAACCAGCGGCTTCGCATCGACCTGCGGCACGTGGCACTGCAGGCAGAAATAACGACCCATATAGATTTTGTCGCCTTCCTTGCCCGAGGCATCCGTGTAATGGGATTTCCCTGCCATGGGGGCGTCTTCGTCCTTGTAGTTTGCCTTGTCGTGGCACTTCAGGCACCCGTTGCGTTTCAGGTCGATCTGGTATTTTTCGGTCTTGTGGGTGACCAGCGGGGGCTGCTGCTTGTAGCTCCGCTCGAATTTCGGCGGGGTCAGCGGCTTGGAAATCGAGGCCGGGGCCTGTTCTTCCGTCATCGCGACATCGCCACGGAGCGATTTGACACCAGCTTCCGCCGGTGAATGCGCCATGCCAAGGCCAAGCGCCAGGACAATGATCGCCAAAGCGGTGATCGTTAGGTTTTTCATGTTTGTTCTCCTCCTCTTGAACGCCATTTCTTCAAAATGCACTGTTTTGTCGGGGCCGTAGTTCTTGCGGCCTAGGCCGCCTCCATCACTCTTGATGGCGACTCCGACACCTTGGTGTTGAATCTGTTGGTGAATGTGAAAACCATGGGCGCGCAGACATCAATGCAGCGTCCACAGTTGGTGCAATTGGGCGACTGGATGACAGGTCCAATATTCTTGGCCTCGCCCTTTAACGCAGGCGATATAACATGTGGCTCGGGGCAAACGGCGTAGCAATCCATACAGTCGTTGCACACGGCGCGATTTTGGGCGCTGACCCGTAGCACACTGGGTATGGCGATGATGCTGTAGAACGCGCCGACCGGGCAGAGGTGGCTGCACCAGCCCCGGCGGCTGACAAAAAGGTCGAACAGGAAGATGGCAAGGACGACTGTCCAGGCAAGACCGACGCCAAAAATAATGCCGCGATGCAGTATGGTGATCGGGTTGATCAGTTCCCATGCAATCGCCCCTGTCAGGGCTGAGGACGCCAGAACCATCGCCATCACCCAGTAGCGGGTCTGACGGGAAATCTGCATGCCACCCTTGATGCCAAGGCGTTGCCGCAACCAGTGTGCAAGATCGGTGATTGGATTGATCGGGCAGGCCCATGAACAATACGAACGTCCGCCAAGCAGCAGGTAGGCGATGGTGACGATCGCCGCGCCGACCATCGCGGTCATTTCCAGCACATGACCGGCTACGAACGACTGGATCAGTATGAATGGATCCGTCAGGGGCAGGATGTCCAGCGTCAGGCTGGAGGCCATATTCCCCTTCACGATCCAGAACCCGGTCAGGGGGCCGATCAGGAAAAGCAGTACGAAGGTTGCCTGCGCCAGCCGGCGAAGCAACAGCCACTTGTGGGCGGAGAGCCAACCCTTTTCGGTGATGGCTTCGGTGCCGGGGCGGTTGGCTTTTTTTGTATCCGCGCTCATCGCACCACCTCCGGCATCCGGTCGGGAAGGTCGATAATTCCGGGAACTAGTTCATGGCCCGCCTTGGCCTTTTCCTCCCAGCCGAGCCTGTAATGCGCGCCAAGGGCACCCTTGGCCAGGCGATGGGGAAGAACCTTGATGGCGGCTTCTTCAAGAACGCAGGAACGTTCGCACTTTCCACACCCTGTGCAGTGTTCGGAATGCACGACGGGGATGAACATGGCGTGCTTGCCGGTCCTGAGGTTGGCGTGCTGCTCCAGTGTGATCGCCTTGTCGATCACCGGGCAGACGCGGTAGCAGACATCACAACGCAGGCCGAGAAAATTCAGGCAGGTTTCGTGGTCGATCAGCACGGCCAGACCCATGCGCGCCTTGTTGATGTCGGTCAGCGCGTGGTCAAGCGCCCCTGTGGGGCAGGCGGGGACACATGGAATGTCATCACACATTTCGCACGGCACCTCGCGTGCGACAAAATAAGGGGTTCCCACGGTAACCCGTTCGCCCAATTTTGCCAGGCGCAGGGTGTCGTATGGGCAATCGCGGACGCATAATCCGCAGCGGACGCAGGCGCTGAGGAAATGGCTCTCCGGTCCGGCGCCAGGCGGGCGCAGGGCGGTCGCCGGAAGGGCCTTCGCATCATCCGCATAGAGACTGATTCCGAGGCCGACAGCGCCAACGCCACAGGCGGCCTTGGCCGTATCGGCCAGGAACTGCCTGCGGTTGACGCCGCCTGATGATTTGGGGGCTTTACTCACGGTTCTCTTCTCCGAAATCCGCCTTTAAACCTGTTTCCCCAACGCATACCGCTCACCGGCATGCCCCTCGGTCTGGCTGGCCCGGCGAAAACTATCGTCACCATGTGGATCTGATGGCTTCGCCGGGCCGGTTTCTTCAACGGGACACTCCTTTGTCCCGTCAGGCCTTGACGACCTTGCACGCACACTTCTTGAAATCCGTTTCCTTTGAAAGCGGATCGGTGGCGTCCAGGGTCAACTTGTTGGTCAACTGGCTTTCGTCGAACCAGGGCATGAAGACCAGACCAACAGGCGGTTTGTTGCGGCCACGGGTTTCGACACGGGTCAGAACCTCGCCCCGGCGGGTCGAAATCTTGATCGCATCGCCGCGCTTCAGGCCGCGGGCTTCCGCATCGTCCGGGTGCATGTACACCTGGGCGCTCGGATAGGCGCGGTGAAGTTCGGGTACGCGGCGGGTCATGGAGCCGGAATGCCAGTGTTCAAGCACACGGCCGGTGGACAGCCACAGGTCGTATTCCTTGTCCGGGCTTTCCGCGGGCGGCTCATAGGGGGCGAAGATGATCGCCGCCTTGCCGTCCGGCTTGCCGTAGAACTTGACCCCTTCGCCGGCCTTGACGTGCGGGTCGTAGCCCTCGCGGAAGCGCCACAGCGTTTCCTTGCCGTCGATGACCGGCCAGCGCAGGCCGCGGGCGTTGTGATAGACCTCGAATTCGGCCATCTCGTGCCCCTTCTTGGGAATGCCTTCCGCCGAGTTGAACATCCGGTATTCCTCGAAGATGCCCTTCTGCAGGTAGAAGCCGAAGTCCTTGGACTCCGAATTGTTGTGCCCCTTCTGCAACTGATCCAGGCCGAACTTGTTGACCTGGCCATTGGCGAACAGAACCTCGTAGAGGGACTTGTCTGCGGAATAACCGCTCTTGGCGATCATATCCTTGGACCAGACATCCTTGAGCTGGAAGCGCTTCGAGAATTCGACCACCTGCCAGATGTCGGACTTGGCCTCGCCCGGCGCGTCCACCTGCTGCCGCCAGAACTGGGTGCGGCGTTCGGCGTTGCCGTAGGCCCCTTCCTTTTCCATCCACATGGCTGTGGGCAGGATCAGGTCGGCCGATGTCGCCGTGACTGTCGGATAGGGATCCGACACGACGATGAAGTTGGCTTCGTTGCGATAGCCCGGATACCCCTCTTCGTTCATGTTCGGGGCCGCCTGCATGTTGTTGGTGCACTGCACCCAGTAGGCGTTGAGCTTGCCGTCCTTCAGCATGCGATGCTGCAGAACCGCGTGGAAGCCCGGCTTCGGCGGAATGACCTCGACGGGGATTTTCCATGTCTTGGCGGCGAACGCACGGTGTTTCTCGTTCATCACCACCAGGTCGGCCGGCAGGCGATGGGCGAAGGTGCCGACCTCGCGCGCCGTGCCGCAGGCCGAGGGCTGGCCGGTCAGCGAGAACGGGCTGTTGCCCGGCTCGGAGATCTTGCCCATCAACAGGTGCACATTGTAGAGCAGCCCGTTCACCCAGACGCCACGGGTGTGCTGGTTGAAGCCCATGGTCCAGTACGACGACACCTTCTTCTTGGGATCGGCATAGGCCTTGGCCAGACGCTCCAGTTGTTCGGCCGGAACGCCGGACAATTCGACGGCCTTTTCCAGCGTGTATTCGGAAACGGCCTTGGCGTATTCCTCGAAGGAGATCTTGTTGAACTTGCCCTTGTTCGGGTTTTTCGCTGCTTTCTGCAGCGGGTGCTCGTCACGCAGGCCGTAACCGATGTCGGTCGTGGTCGCGTTGAAGTTGACGTGCTTGTCGATGAAGTCCTGGTTGTAGGCCTTGTTCTGGATGATGTAGTTGGCGATGTAGTTGAGAATCGCCAGATCGCTCTGCGGCGTGAAGATCATGCCGTTGTCGGCCAGTTCGAAGCTGCGATGCTCGAAGGTCGAAAGGACATGGACTTCGCAGCCCGGTTTGGTCAGGCGGGTGTTGGTCAGACGCGACCACAGGATGGGGTGCATTTCGGCCATGTTGGCGCCCCACAGAACGAAAACGTCCGCGTGCTCCAGATCGTCATAGCAGCCCATCGGTTCATCGATGCCGAAGCCACGCATGAATGCGCCGACAGCCGAAGCCATGCAGTGCCGGGCGTTGGGATCGATGTTGTTGGAACGCAAGCCGGCCTTGAAGAACTTGGCGGCGGCGTAGCCTTCCCAGATCGTCCACTGGCCCGATCCGAACATGCCGACGCGGGTGGCCTGCGGATCTTCGGGGTTGATGGCGGCCTTGAACTTTTCGGCCATGATGTCGAAGGCCTGGTCCCACGAAACCGGTGCGAATTCGCCGTTCTTGTCGAACTTGCCGTTCTTCATACGCAGGAGCGGCTTGGTCAGGCGGTCTTCGCCGTACATGATCTTGGGCAGGAAATAGCCCTTGATGCAGTTCAGGCCCTTGTTGACCGGCGCGTCGGGATCGCCCTGACTGGCGACGACCTTGCCGTCGCGTGTGCCGACCAGAACGCCGCAGCCAGTACCGCAGTACCGACAGACGCCCTTGTCCCAGCGAATACCGTCTGCTGCGGCCTCCGCCTTGTTGATGCCAGGCAGGGTTACGCCTGCCGCTGTGGCGGCCGCAACCGCCGCGTTTGTCTTGATGAAATCACGCCGTGTGAGCTTCATACTTCGCCTCCTCCTCAGGCTTTGACGGTATCTTCGTCGAAATAGTTGTAGACAAGCGCCGCATCGATGACGCCGTCCACTTCCCGGATTTTGAAAAGGGTGTCGGCTGCTTCGTTGTTGACCAACTGGTCAACGGTGACAACGAGGCGACCGTCTTCGTTTGCGGCGTGGATCTCCACGCCTTCCAAGGCTTCAAGTGCTGTTTTGACTCCCGCCAGCTTTTCGCTGCGGGCATGGACGACAAGTCCAGATATGCTCATTCGTACACTCCCCTCCAGAGCCTCAATCGTGATAGTCGGGTTTGACGGCGGCGACCGGGCAGGGCGCAATGCAAGCGCCACATCCGGAGCACGCCGAAAAATTAATTTCAGGTATTGCGCTGCCGCCGACGACAAGGCGAAAGCGGATGGCGGATGAATCGCAGAATTCCCCGCATGTCCGGCAGGTCACGCCGCGCAGGGCAAGGCAGGCATCTGTGATGGTGGCCTTGAGCGTCCATGCGGCTGTGGCTTCGTCTTCAAGGGCGCGCCGATCAAGGGCGCCGCTGCGGCATGCACGAACACAATCCATGCAAAACGTGCATTCGCCGTTTGAAAAGTCGACGGTCGGAAATCCGCCACGTCCTTTGGTGACGATCTTGGCAGGACAGGCGCGCACGCAAGCGCCGCTTCGGTCGCATGTTTCGACAAACAACCCCTCGGTGAGCGCGTGGGGGGGGCGTATAGCCTTGCTCCCTCCGCCGATCTCACCCCTCAGCAACTGAAAGCGGCTGACGGTTGCGGTCATTCCTTACATCGTCCCCGAAAACAGATCCTCACCAACCGGCGAGGATGGCCATGGGCTTCTGGTGTTCGTAAATAACGGGCAGTCACCCGACGTGTGGACATTAGGCTTTGGCCGGATGGGCGGCTTTGACTTTGGTTAAATTTCCACAATCTAAAAACGGTTAATTTTTCCGTTTGGTATGGTGCCACAGTAACGGATGGTTGCCTGTTGGTGGTAGTATGACGGAGCTCATTAAATGACCAATATGTTGAAAAAAAAGAATAAATTACGTCTAAGGGCTAGGCGGCAATAATCCGATATAAATAGTGTACTATTGTTTGTCGCTGTAAGGTTATGGCTCCACAGAGTGGGGAGCCTGCGGGGATCCTGAGAATGCCCGATCATCTGAAAAACCGGGGGTGCGGGTAAAGTGTTTTTTGTTTCACTTTCCTGTGAGTGAGAAATTCTTGCGCCAATGTGGGGAAGGAAGGTTACCATCATGGTCCGTTGATCACGGTGGGTTCAGGGGGGGATGGGGCTTGCCTTCATCACAAGTATCAGGGGCGCTCACATGAGGGGCGCCAAGGCGATCAAAGGCGGGTGGATGACGCGGCGATACCTGCTCGCGTTGTCGGTCATCGGCCTTCTGGCCTGCTCGGCGTACTACGCGTTCGAGATGCTGTCGGCTCAGTACGAAAATACGCTGTCCATAGTCAATGTAAGCGGTCGGCAAAGGATGCTCACCCAGCAGACAGCACTGTTTGCAGAGCGCTTGGTGGATGCCGGTGACGGGCCGGAACGAAAGTATATTATCGGAGAGCTCCAGGCGGCGACCAACCTGTTGGCGGAAACGCATATGGGCTTGACCCGGGGCGGGCGGAGCAATGGCCATTCTCACGGAATGAGCACGGCCATTCGCGACCTTTATTATGGCGGCGCGTACCCTCTGGATGTTGAGATGCGGGAATACATCACGACCTTGCGGGGCTTGATGGACATGCCGGTCAAAGAGCTTTCGTCGGACATGCTTGAACTGCGGTTCATTTCGGCGACGGCTAATGGACCGATGCTGGTGGGACTCGAGAAGATTGTTGCCCAGTATCAGGCGGAAGGGGAGGCGGGCTTCGTACAGATTTACCATCTGGAGACGCTTGTTGTTCTTCTGACGTTGCTGACCCTGACCCTGGAAGCCTTCCTGATATTCAGGCCCATGGTGAGGCAGGTGCGCAACCAGATCGAACAGATTGAACAGATCGGGGAAGAACTACGCCGGGCGCGCGATACGCTGGAAGAACAGGTCGCCCAAAGGACGCTGGAACTGACGGAGGCAAAGGAAGCCGCCGAACAGGCCAACCTCGCGAAATCAAAATTTCTGGCCGCGGCGGGTCATGACCTGCAGACGCCACTGGAAGCCATCGGGTTGTTTACGGCCACCCTCGGAAAGCTGGCGGATACCGATAAAACCCGCGCCGTCGTCAACGACCTGCGAACGGCCCAGAAGTCCATGCGCGGGCTTCTGACTTCCCTCCTCGAAATTTCAAAGCTGGAGGCCGGAGTCGTTGAGCCGAAGCAGACCGCGATTCCCATTGCAACGGTTTTCCGCCCGCTTATCAATGAATTCAGACCGCTCGCAAAGGAAAAGGGGCTGGAGTTGCGCGTTGTTCACAGCAATGCCGAGGTGTGGACCGATCCCGCCCTGCTTGAGCGCATCCTCCGCAATTTCCTTTCGAATGCCGTCAATTATACGAAGAAGGGAAAAATTCTGCTGGGGTGCCGCCGTCAGCAGACCCACATCCGGATCGAAATTCACGATACGGGGGTTGGGGTGCCTGAAGAGAAACGCCACCTGATTTTCGAGGAGTTCATGCAACTCAACGATCCCGACCGGGATCGCAGTCAGGGGATTGGTCTGGGCCTTGCCATCGTCGATAGACTGGCGCAGCTTCTTGGCCATCCCGTTGATATGCGCTCGGAAGTGGGGCGGGGGTCCGTCTTCGCCGTGGTCGTTCCCAGTTGCGCCTTCAGGGTCAAGGTCAACCGTTCCGCTGAAGGAAGTGACGGTAGGCAAGAACGGCCTGGGTCCGGTTTTCAACGCCAAGCGCCTTGAGAACGCCGGTTACGTGGGTCTTGACGGTGCTGAGGTTAAGGTCCATCCGTTTTCCGATGTCCATGTTCGGCAGGCCCTGGGCCAGAAGATCCAGAACTTCCCGTTGCCGCCTGGTAAGCGCCTCAATGGCTTCGCTTGCCAGATTCCATTCCGTGTCATCGCTGGCTGTGGCCGCAGGGGGCGGCATGGCGAGGATTCGCGGGATATAGCTTCCCCCCGCAGCGATCAGTCGCAGGATAGGGGTTATAAGTGTCTGATCCGTTGATTTCGGGATATAGGCGCGAACACCGCGGGCAAGGATCGCACGCATTATTTCTGGCCGTTCCTCCATGCTGAATATGACGACCGGCGTTGGCTCGACAAGGCGGACAAGGGGCTGGAGAACATCGTGGTCTTCGAGGCCCGGCATGTTCAGATCAATGATGATCATGTCGGGGACGGTGGCCTTGCAATGCGCCAGGGTCTGCCAGAATGTGTTCGCCTCGGTGACGGTGACATCGTCGCCAAGTTCCTCCACCATATGGCGCAGGCCACTCCGCACGATGGAATGGTCGTCCGCGATCAGAACTTCCATGATTTTCTTCCCCTCCTTCTCAATTTGTCTCCCGCCCCGGGGTTTCAGCCATTCCTGCGTTCTTCGCCCTTGATACGCAGTGCGCCTAGGGCGTATGTTGCGGGCCGCCCGGACATGCCCGGATCAACCGGCCGGACACTATATGAGGACGCAGACCATCAGGGGGTCAAGACCGTCATGGCTTTCATCGCAGATAGACTTTCCAGAATCAAACCGTCGCCGACGCTCGCCGTGTCGACCAAGGCCGCAGAACTCAAGGCCGAAGGCCGTGATGTCATCGGACTCGGCGCCGGTGAACCCGACTTCGATACACCGGATCACATCAAGGATGCCGCAGCGGCGGCCATGAAGGCCGGGCAGACGAAGTATACACCGGTTCCCGGTACCGTTGAACTGCGCAAGGCGATTTGCGCAAAGCTTAAGCGGGACAATGGGCTGGACTATACGCCGGACCAGATATCGGTCGCCTGCGGCGGCAAGCAGAGCATCTACAATGCCATGATGGCCACGCTCAACCCCGGCGATGAGGTGATCATCCCCGCGCCCTACTGGGTGTCTTATCCGGACATCACGCTTCTGGCGGAGGGCACACCGGTATTCGTCGATTGTCCATCCGAGAACAACTTCAAGCTTCAGGCTGCGGACCTTGAGGCGGCAATCACGGACAAGACCAAGTGGGTCATCCTCAATTCGCCGTCGAATCCGACCGGCGCGGCGTACTCTCGCGCTGAAATGAAGGCGTTGACGAACGTTCTGATGCGCCATCCCCATGTCTGGGTCATGACCGACGACATGTATGAACATATCGTCTATGACGGGTTTGAATTTGTCACCCCCGCCCAGGTCGAACCGGG
>JAPHTL010000170.1 GCA_026193355.1 Rhodospirillales bacterium | reverse complement strand
GCCAGGTTGGACGACGCCTCGGCGGGCGCGACAATATAATAAGTCGCCAGCGCGTGTTTTGTATGGGGCAGCGACACCTCGACCGGTTCGGCCCCTGCCGCCTTCAGCCATTCGGCCCCGCGCTGCCACAGATCGTCGATTTCCGAGGGCATGCCATCCACACGGTATTCCTTCGGAATGCCAATGCGCAGCCCCTTCACATCGCCGGTCAGGGCGGCTTCGAAATCGGGCGCATCCAACGGCGCAGAGGTCGAATCCTTGGGATCGTGTCCGGCCATGGCGTTCAGCATGATCGCCGCATCGCGCACCGTCCGGGTCATCGGCCCCGCCTGATCCAGTGACGAGGCAAACGCCACAATGCCCCAGCGCGAACAGCGCCCGTAGGTGGGCTTCAACCCGACAATGCCGCAGAAGCTGGCCGGCTGGCGGATCGATCCGCCGGTATCGGTTCCCGTCGCGCCAAGGCACAGACGCCCGGCCACGGCCGCCGCCGAACCGCCCGACGAGCCGCCGGGCACCAGGTCCTTGCCTTCCGCACCCTTCCACGGGTTCTTCACCGAGCCGTAATAGCTGGTGATATTGGCCGAACCCATGGCGAATTCGTCGAGGTTGGTCTTGCCCAGCATCACCGCCCCGGCATCGCGCAGGTTCGCGGTGACCGTCGATTCATAGGGCGGAACGAAGCCATCGAGAATGTGCGATCCGGCGGTGGTCAGGACCCCTTCGGTGCAGAACAGGTCCTTCACCGCAACGGGAATGCCGTCCATGCCGCCGCGCAATTCGCCCTTTGACCGGCGCGCATCGGATTGGGCCGCGCGGTCACGGGCGATATCGGGGGTTTCGGTGATAAAGGCGTTCAGGTCCCGCCGCCCCTCCATCGCAGAAAGGCATGCCTCGGTCAGTTCGACGGAGGAAAAATCCCCCCCAGCGAGGCCGTCGCGGGCCGCGGCGATGGTCAGGCCGTTCAGCTTCGTGCTCATTCCACCACCTTCGGAACGAGGAAAAAGCCGTTCTCCGCTTCCGGCGCATTGGCCATGACCTTTTCCCGGATGCCGCCCGAAGCAACCGCGTCGTCGCGCAGGGGCAAGGCGACATCGACCACACTGGACATCGGCGCGACGCCGTCGGTATCGACCGCTTCAAGCTGTTCGACCCAGTCAATGATCTGCGACAACTCACCGGCCAGCGCATCGACCTCCCCCTCGGGGATCCTGATGCGCGCCAGGAACGCGATTCTTTCCACGGTTTGCTTGTCGAGAGACATATTGCTTGCTCTTGGATAGTTCCGGGTTGCCCTTGCCTTCGCGTCTCAGGCGACCTGACCGATCAGCCCGCAGAAGACGGCGCGGAAAGTACCACCGGGACAGATCGCCCGCAACCCGCTGAGGGTGAGCGGACGCGCATTAACGGGAAAGACGGAACAGGGCGGTCCAAACCTTGTCGTTCCAGGAGGCGACGGCCATTTCGACGGACGCGCGCAATGCCTCGGAAACCCCGACGACCGAACGTTTCGCCCCGACGGCGGACGAGGCGAACTGTTTCGGGGTCACCCCTTCGCCAATCACCTCACCCTTGCCGTAATGATAGATGGCTGTCGCGATGAGGGGTTCCTCATAATCGCCGCTGATCTCATTGACCTCGACATTGATCTGATAGCCGCTTTTTGTGGACAGGTCGAAGGGAACCTCGGTCATGAACATGAAAGCCGCGAACTTGATGTTCTTCCCGCCCTGTTTGCAGTCCATTTCGACCGAATAGTCGGCCGTGATCATGTTTTCCTCTTCGACCCTGTTTTCGCCCTCAAAACGAATGGCGTAGCGGCATTCGACGCCACCGCCCCCCTTTGCCGATCCCTTGAGGGGGTTGGCGAGGCTTCCATCGATCAGGCGGACAAATACCGGGCCGAAAGCATAGCCCAGTTCCTTGCCGTCCATGACGACCGCGTACCAGTCGCTTCCCTTCGCCTTGCCAACCACCGTCACCACGGAACCCGTTTCCAGGGTGCCGAGGCGTTTTGCGTCCGTCCTGGGGCCATCACGGTAGTTGACGCCCTTGCGGGCGACGAGAAAGGTTCCGGAAAACGGCTCAAGATTCTCGTCGGCAAACATGCTCTTGACTTGCTCCGTCGCGAAGGCGGGCGCGGCAAGGCCGCAGAACAGGCCGACCACAAGGACGCGTGCGAAAGAGCAAAAAACAGATGCGCGCATGGGTTTCCGATACATCTCCAAATCGCTGTCCGGAACCGATATTACCACAAGAAACAAACCGGTCGGCGGCGACACCGAAAAAGTGTAGTCGTTGCCGACATTCAATTTCAAAATATTTGTTTCCCGGGCGTCCCTTTCCCTCGTCACTCGACACCAGAGGGTCTATCGGTCATATCTGTTGTTTCAGGACATAGTTGGTGCCGACATGACTGTCATGACCATTGAGGAACTGGACGCTTCCCTGAAGCGGAATGAGCGGCTTCTTGGCCTTGATCTGGGGACACGGACCATAGGGCTGGCCCTGTCGGACGTCATGTGTTCGGTCGCCACCCCACTGGAAACCATCAGCCGCACTAAATTCACCGCGGACGCCGCGCGCCTTGTCACCGTCATCGAGGAACACGGGGTCGGGGGGCTGGTGATTGGCCTGCCCATCAGCATGGACGGAACGGAAGGGCCGAGATGCCAGTCGACACGCCAGTTTGCGACTAATTTTCTGGAAAAAAGGGAAATTCCCATTCTGTTCTGGGATGAACGCCTGTCGACCACGGCGGTCGAGAAAATGCTGATCCGGGAGGCAGACATGACCCGCAAGCGCCGGGCCCAGGTCATAGACCGGGCGGCGGCGGCCTATATCCTGCAAGGGGCGCTCGACGCCCTCGGGCATCGCAGGTCACCTTGAACGGCGCGCAAACATGATTCAGATCGTCGGCGCTCTGGCCCCCGTATTCCTGCTGATCCTGACCGGTTACGCCATCCGGCGTAAGGGCCTGTTGCCCGACGCCTTCTGGTCCCCGGCGGAAAGCCTGACCTATCACGTTTTCTTCCCCGCCCTTCTGGTCGCCAACATCGCCAAAGCGGATCTGGCGGGCCTGAGCGTCGCGCCGATGGCGGGCGCGCTGATCTGCGGCGTCCTCATCGTTACGGGTTTCGCCCTTTGGTCAAAACCCCTTCTGCGCGCCGACAACACGGTCTTTACCTCGTTCTTTCAGGGGACGATACGGCCCAACACCTATGTCGGGATCGCCGCCGCCGCTGCGCTGTTTGGCGAGGCAGGGCTTGCACTGACCGCCATCGCCATTGTGTTCGTTGTCCCGCTGGTCAACATCCTGAGCGTGACGATGCTGATCCGCTACCGCACGAAAACGGAAGGCGAGGTGGAACGATCCGGCAGGGCGCTCATCGTGCGGGAACTGACGCGAAACCCCATCGTTCTTGCCTGCCTTCTGGGCGGCGT
>JAPHTL010000329.1 GCA_026193355.1 Rhodospirillales bacterium | reverse complement strand
TTGTCGGCTTTTCAGGTGTCGGGGTAACTGGGCGAAGCCGCCAGAACGGCTTTCGGTGTGAAAATCCACGGTGTGGAATCCGCGACCGCGTTACAGAACCACAGGATGCCTCAATGCAGGCCCGACGTTAGCCCGGGTTTTGACGGGCCGGGGCTTTTTGGCGTCGCGATATTGCGGCGACCGTCGACTCCTGATTGGAGAAAAGGAAATATGGCGAAACAAAAAGAATATGACTTCAGTTCCGGTGATTTCGTGGTCTATCCGACCCACGGCGTCGGCAAGGTGATCGGAATCGAAAAGCAGACCATCGCAGGCCACGACCTCGAGCTTTTCGTGATTACCTTCGACAGCGAGCGCATGACATTGCGCGTTCCTGTCACCAAGGCCAGCGTTTCGGGGCTGCGGAAACTGAGCACACGCAAGGTCATGGATACGGCGATGCTGACCCTGAAGGGCCGCGCCCGCGTCAAGCGGACAATGTGGAGCCGCCGCGCCCAGGAATACGAAGCCAAGATCAACTCCGGTGATCCGGTCTCCATTGCCGAAGTGGTCCGCGACCTGCATCGCAATGTGGGGCAGCCCGACCAGTCCTTCAGCGAACGCCAGATTTATGAATCGGCGCTTGATCGGCTTGCCTGCGAACTGGCGGCCGTCGAAAAGATCGCCGTTGAAATGGCGACCGAGAAGCTGGAAGCGGTTTTGACAAAAGCGGCTTGAGCCGCTTTTCAGAATTTTACTGAACGGGCGCCTCGGATTTTCGGGCGCCCGTTCTTTGTAACCCGCGCGGTCGTGTGCGGTTTGAGCGAAACCCTGTGAAATCGGACGGGTTGGGAATGGCAGAGAACGAGCGCTTCGCCGTGTTGCGTGGAGGGCGCCGCACCTGGGCGGTGGCGGCCATTCATGGTGAGGCGGCGCGGCTTTCGGCGCTTCATGCCGAACTTGGCGAACGATTCCGTCCGGGCGATAACATCGTTTATCTTGGAAACTTCCTTGGCCGCGGTGATGCCGTTGCCGATACAATTGACGAGCTGCTCAGCTTTCGCACCCAGACACTCGCATCGGGGGGTGAAGACCCCGGCGTCGTCGCCTTTCTGCGCGGAAGCCAGGAAGAGATGTGGCAAAAGCTTCTGACCATCCAGTTCGCCCCCAATCCGAATGAAGTTCTGACCTGGATGTCGGCGCACGGAATCGGGCCGACGCTGGCCGCCTATGGCGGGTCCATCGATGAGGGGTTCAAGGCGGCGCGTGAGGGTATCATGTCGCTGACCCAATGGACCAACGGGCTGCGGAGCGCCATGCGCAACAGGGACGGGCATAACGCCCTGATCAGCGCGCTGCGCCGCGCCGCCTATACCGACGATAACGGCTTGCTGTTCGTCAGCGCTGGCCTTGATCCTGAACGTCCCCTTTCCGAACAGAGCGACAGCTTCTGGTGGGGGGGCGCCGATTTCGCCGCCATCGATAAACCTTATGAGAATTTTCGCCGGATCATTCGAGGGTACGATCCCCGCCATCGTGGCGTCGTGGACACTGGCCATACCGCGACCATCGATGGTGGATGCGGTTTCGGTGGGTCCTTGATTGCGGCTTGCTTCACCGCCGAAGGAACGATGGCCGAAACCATCGAGGCCTGAGTTCAGCTCACGACAATTTTGACCGGTCCGCCTGGCGTAAGCGCCTGTTCTGGTGACAGGTCGTTCAACACGCGGAAGGCGTCATCATTGAACCGGCCGTAGGGCATCCCTCCGGCCAGCGTTTTGATTGTGTCGCCCGAGCGGACGGGAACCACCAGAAGCCGCATGGCGTGGATCTTCCCTGCCTCTTCCTGGGTCAGTTCCCTGAAGCTGTAGGTGGTGCGCCGGAATTCCGCATTCAGGCCGGCGGTCAGGCGCGAAGGCGTAACGAAGGCAAGCCGATAGGCCTGGTCTGCGCTTCGCCGGATGACAAGAAGGCGAACATCGACCGTTCCCCCCCGTGTTGCGATGCGGTTCCATCCGGTGGCGGCTTCAAGGCCGTTGATATCCAGCCGTTCGATTTCCCTGAGCTGCAGATTGCCGCCCCATTCGTCACCCAGATAGGCGGTCATCGAATTCGTGTTGCGCATTTTTCCCATGTCAAAGGTAATCGCAGCGCCGTCCGCGTTCCGCGCAACCACCTTGGTCTGTGAATTGAAAAGGCGGAACCCTTCGGGAACCTCGTAGCGGAACCGCAGTCCGGGATGGGTGAACGTATTGGCGAAAATCATTCCCTGTTCGGGGTCGTCGCCGAACAACATGCCGTTGATTCGTTCAAGGTAGGTATC
>JAPHTL010000317.1 GCA_026193355.1 Rhodospirillales bacterium | reverse complement strand
TCAACCGCTGCCGCGCCCTGTTCGCCACGCACTATCATGAACTGACCCATCTGGCCGCGACCCTTGACCGTCTTTCGTGCCACTCCATGCGGGTCAAGGAATGGAAGGGCGATGTGATTTTCCTGCATGAGGTCGCCCCCGGCGCCGCGGACCGTTCCTACGGCATCCATGTGGCGCGCCTGGCGGGCCTGCCCCCGGCGGCCGTTGCGCGGGCGGAACAGGTTCTTGAAGGATTGGAAAAAGACGAAATCAGCGGCGCGACCACCCGGATGGCCGATGACCTTCCCCTGTTCTCCGCGATGGTGGAGGGCGGCAGGTCAAGCGTCGCGGCCCCGGCCCGCCCGTCGGAGGCCGAAGAGGCCCTGCGCGCCGTCAACCCCGATGAACTGACGCCCCGCGAAGCGCTGGACATGCTCTATCGCCTGCGCGGCCTGCTGCACGATTAGGCGGGATTCCGCCATGATCCGCATAACCGCAACCATTTCCATCGCCGAAGACGAAATCACGGAACGTTTCATCCGTTCACCTGGGCCCGGCGGGCAGAACGTCAACAAGGTTGAAACCGCCGTCCAAATTCGTTTCGATGCCGTAAATAGCCCGAACCTGCCGGAATTTGTAAAGGCGCGCCTGCGGAAACTGGCGGGGGCCCGCATGACGCGGGACGGCGTCGTGGTCATCACAGCCAACCGGTTCCGCAGTCAGGACCGTAACCGCAGCGATGCCCGTGAACGGCTTGTCGCGCTGATCGCCGATGCCGCCGCGCCCAGAAAATACCGCCGCCCTACCAGACCGTCGCGTGCGGCGAAGGAACGACGGCTGGAAGGCAAGGCGAAACGCGCCAACGTGAAAAAAACGCGCAGCAAGCCAGGACTCAATGTCCATTCCTGACCCAATCCGGTTGTATGTAGGCGGCTGTATATCGGATTAATTATTACGGCGACTCTTTCCGCTTCCCGCCATCAGTAGCCGAGTTCACGCGCCAGTTCATCCAGAAGATCGAGGACTTCCCGCGAGGCCTGTTCCATACTGCCGCCCGCCGCAAGGGCGCTGTCCATGTCGCCCTCGTGCAGGGCGCGCAAGGCATCCTTGCCAAACTGGTGCACGCGCGAGTGTGGGTCTTCCATGCGCTTGAAGGCGTCAGAATTCAGGATCTGGCTCTCGGTCACCGCGTAATACCACTTGCCCAAACGGCAGTTATGATGGTCGGCGAGATCGTCCGCATTCAGGGACTTGCGACCGATCAAGGTGTCCATGACATTTTTCTTGAACGTCGTGTGATCTGATTTCGCAAGGAAAACAACTTTATGAGCGATGTCGCGGGTGCTCAAATCCTGGACCCGCTCGACAGTGTGATTGTTCGTTTTGTCCATTGCGTCGGCGACTCTATTGATCTCCTCTGCGTTCCGGTTGGACATGCTGGCAATCATCGTCACGCCTTCTGCGACTTCGGTCGAGGCTTCGCTCTGCTGCCCCAGGATCGAAGAAATGTCATGCATCTTCGACGTTATTCCATTGATCTGTTCGCCAATCGCGCGCATGCCGTCGCCGGTGGCGACGATCACTTGCTCGCCTTCCTGAACGGCTCGGGCGCCATTCTCCATGGACGTGACAATGGTCGACATTTCATCACGCAAACGGGTAATCCGATTGCGGATGTCATCCGTGGCCTGTGCCGTCTGGTTGGCCAGATTCTTGACCTCACCCGCGACCACGGCAAAGCCCTTGCCAGCGTCACCGGCTCGGGCAGCCTCAATTGTCGCGTTCAGCGCCAACAAATTGGTCTGCTTGGCGATGGCTTCAATGCTTTCAACGATTTGGCCAATCTGCGTGGAAGCCTCCGCCAGACTGTCGACTTGCGAACTGGCGTCCGCCACTGCACGGGCGATGTGGTGCATCGTTTGCACCGCGCGCTCCGCCGACCGTATGCCTTCGCTGGCGCTTTCCTCGGCTGAATTGGCGTCCTGAACAGCGGCCTCGCTGGTGGCCGCGATGCTTTTCACCGAAGCAACCATTTCCTCGGCTGCGGCGGCGATGGTTTGAGAGCGGTTGTTGACCTCATGCACATCGCGGCTCATTTCCGCGAGGTAGACCATGGCATTGCCGCTTTCCACGGCGATTTGAATGATGTCACGCAGGTTCTTCAGGTCGTTTGTTTCCAGGGTGGAGGCGATCTTCTCCACCATCTCGCCAGCGCCTTCTTCCTGACCATGCGCCCTGGCTTGGTCGTAGGCGCCTGCACCCAGGAGCCGAATGATTTCATCGCTGAATTTGTCGTGATTTTCGGGCATAGCGCTCTCTTCGTTGAGAAATGTAATGAGGTTGAAAAATGTAATGAGAAACGGAAGCTATCATTATTCATCACATTATTACATGATTATTTCGTACAAATGATGTGCAAATAATTCCAACCTGCCGGAACTTGCAAGGGCGTGTCTGCGCCCGTTGGTCGATACGCGCCAACGTGAAAAACCGCGTGGCAAGGCGGGGATTGATGATTGGCCGAATGGCCGGTATGCAGCGGTTTTCCTTTCTTCGGCGTTCGGAGCGCCTATATTTCGGGGGGATGAGGGGTTAGGATC
>JAPHTL010000041.1 GCA_026193355.1 Rhodospirillales bacterium | reverse complement strand
GTCGTCCTTGTGGGCAATGACCCCGCCAGCGAGGTCTACGTCCGCAACAAGGGAAGGCAGACCCTTGAGGCCGGGATGCACTCTTTCGAATACAAACTTCCAGAGACAACAGGCCAGAACGATCTTCTTGGACTGATCGACGAGTTGAATGGCCGCGCCGATGTCCACGGCATCCTCGTCCAGCTTCCGCTGCCCAAGCACATAGACGAGTCGTCCGTCATTGACCGTATCGCCCCGGCCAAGGACGTTGACGGTTTCCATGTGGTCAATACCGGCCTGCTGGCGATCGGCGCGGACGACGCCATGGTGCCCTGCACCCCGCTTGGCTGTTTGATGATGCTGAAAGACCGGATTGGCGATCTTTCGGGGAAGCGGGCGCTGGTTCTCGGGCGGTCCAACATTGTTGGCAAGCCGATGGCGGCGCTGCTGCTCAAGGAAAGCTGTACGGTCACCATCGCCCATTCCCGCACCCGCGACCTGGCCGACGAATGCCGCCGGGCCGATATACTGGTCGCCGCGGTTGGACGGCCAGAGATGGTCAAGGGCGACTGGGTGAAACCGGGCGCGACGGTGATCGATGTCGGCATCAACCGGATCCCCGCACCGGAGAAAGGCGAAGGCAAGACCCGCCTTGTCGGTGATGTGGATTTTGCCGAAGCCGTGAAGGTCGCGGGCGCCATCACGCCGGTTCCCGGCGGCGTCGGCCCGATGACAATCGCGTGCCTGCTGCGCAATACCGTGGTCGCCGCCTGCCGTCAGAGCGGCATCGACGCGCCGGCGGACCTGTAGCGTTCAGATGCCAATCCTGCCGAAACTCATCGGACTTTACGAGGACAGCGGATTCACCGTCTCAACGGGCCTGATGCCTTCGTTTGTAGGTGGGCTGGATGAAGCACCGTTCACCTGGCTGATCAAGGATGGGAAGAAGTATACGAACGGTCTGGGCATTGCGATGCAGGAGGTATACTTCCTGGAGTGCCTGTCCGAGGCGCTCACACCACGCAACATTTTCATCATCGGCAACTCGTTTGGATGGAGCACCTTCGCCCTCGCGCTGGCCAACCCTCAGGCAAAGGTGGTCGCCATCGATTCAGGCTATGACGTCCAGTCGATTGAAGGGCTGGACCTGACCAGCGGGATCGCACACAAAGCCGGACTTAACGTTGAGGCGGTCAAAGGCGCATCACCCGATGATATTCCCCGGATAGTTGCCGACTCGATGGACGGAACGGTTGACTTCGCTTTCATAGACGGTCTGCACACAAATGAACAGATTGTGATTGATTTCAAGGTCCTGCGGCAGCACACATCGGAAAATTGCGTCTTTCTTTTCCATGACATCATCAGCTGCGAAATGGAACAGGGGTTTGCAGAGATCAGGTCATTATGGGATGGCGAGGACCGATTGCTGCTTGGCACGTCGTCAGGCATGGGCATTCTTTTCCCCAAGAACATCGATGAACGCCTTCGTCAGACAATCGATGCCTTCACCGGCAGCGAAGAGGCCATCGCCGCAATGAACCACGAGCTTTGGAAACGAAAAAACAAGCGGAAGATCAAGTTCCAGCGGTCGCTCGACAAACGCAAGAGTGCCCTCAAGAAGTTGTTTGGCAAAGGCGGGTGACGGCACGCATAGCCTATTCGATACCATGACCGAATTTTTCATCGCCATTGCGGTTTTCATCGCCAGCCACGTCATCGTGGCCTTCAAGCCATTGCGCCACGCCCTGTCGGATCGCATCGGGGAGAAAACGTTCCTTATTTTCTATGGCCTGTTCAGCACGGTGGTTCTTGTCTGGCTGTTCACCGCCTATTTCGACGCACCCTATGTGGAACTCTGGCCCTTTGCCGAATGGGCGCGATGGGTGCCCATTCTCGTCATGCCTGTTGCCTGCATTCTGGCGGTTGCCGGGCTGTCGTCGCCCAATCCACTGTCACTGGGGGCCGGGTCGAAAGGATATGACCCCGAACGGCCCGGGATCGTCGCCCTGACTCGCCATCCGGTGATCTGGGGCCTGATATTGTGGTCAGGCGCGCATATCATTCCCAACGGCGACATGGCTTCGGTGATCCTGTTTGGCCTGTTGACCGGCCTGGGGCTTTACGGCCCCCTCAGCCTCGACGCCAAACGCCGGGAGCGGCTGGGCGCGGAGGAATGGCGAAACATGGCCAGACAGGCCAAAGCAGCCCGATTTTGTCCAGGCGAGGTGGGCTGGTTGCGCGTAGCCGGGGGGATGATCCTGTATCTCGCCTTTCTTTTCAGCCATGAATGGATCATCGGGGTTTCGCCGTTTCCCCTGTGATCCCTTCTATTCCCGTTGCGTCCGGCTTCCTTAGGCCCTATCTTCCCGCCGGAATTCACCCCCGTTGAAACGGGACGACGGCAACAGGAAATGCTCGCAGGCCGATGACCGACCTCGCCCACATTCGCAACTTCGCCATCATCGCGCATATCGACCATGGGAAGTCGACCCTGGCCGACCGGCTGATCCATCTGTGCGGCGGCCTTACAGACCGCGAGATGAAGGAGCAGGTGCTCGATTCCATGGATATCGAGCGCGAGCGTGGAATCACCATCAAGGCCCAGACGGTGCGCCTGTCCTACAAGGCGAAGAACGGCGAAACCTACCAGATCAACCTGATGGACACGCCCGGCCACGTCGACTTTTCCTACGAGGTCAGCCGCAGCCTGGCCGCATGCGAAGGTTCCCTGCTGGTCGTCGACGCCACCCAGGGGGTCGAAGCGCAGACACTGGCCAACGTCTATCTGGCGCTGGACGCCAATCATGAGATCGTCCCCGTCCTCAACAAGATCGACCTGCCGGCGGCCGAACCCGATCGCATCCGCGAGCAAATCGAGGAAGTGATCGGCCTCGACGCATCGGATGCGGTGATGATCTCGGCGAAGACCGGGCTGGGCGTCCCCGATGTGCTGGAAGCCCTTGTTGAGAGGCTCCCGGCGCCAACCGGCAACGCCGATGCGCCGCTGAAGGCGCTGCTGGTCGATTCCTGGTACGACCCCTATCTGGGTGTGATGATCCTTGTCCGCATCCGCGACGGCAAGCTGCGCAAGGGGATGCGCATCCGCATGATGTCCACCGGAACGGCCTATCAGGTCGACCAGGTCGGCATCTTTACGCCGAAAGCGGTCAAGGTGGACGAGTTGGGCCCCGGCGAGATGGGTTTCATCACCGCATCGATCAAGACGGTGGCCGACACCAACGTCGGTGACACCATCACCGACGACCGCAAGCCCGCGGAAAAGGCCCTTTCGGGTTTCAAGCCGTCCGTCCCGGTTGTCTTCTGTTCGCTGTTCCCCTCCGATGCGGCGGACTACGACGACCTGCGCGACTCTCTGGGCAAATTGCGGCTCAACGACTCCAGCTTCCATTTCGAGCCCGAGACATCGGCCGCGCTGGGTCTGGGTTTCCGTTGCGGTTTCCTCGGCCTTCTGCATCTGGAAATCGTGCAGGAACGTCTGGAGCGTGAATTCAACCTCGACCTCATCACGACGGCGCCCAGCGTCGCCTACCACCTGCGTCTGACCGACGGCAGGGAACTGGACCTGCACAATCCAGCCGACATGCCTGACCCGGTAAGGATCGCCCAGATTTCGGAACCCTGGATCAAGGCCACAATCATGGTTCCCGACGAGTATCTTGGCTCGGTTCTGACGCTGTGCGAGGAAAGGCGCGGACGCCAGGTGGAACTTACCTATATCGGCAACCGCGCGATGGCCGTCTATCGACTGCCGCTCAACGAAGTGGTGTTCGATTTCTATGATCGCCTGAAATCGGCGACCCGCGGCTATGCCAGCTTCGACTATCAGATGGACGATTACCAGGAAGGCAATCTGGTCAAGATCACCATCCTCGTCAACGCCGAGCCGGTCGACGCCCTGTCATTCGTCGCCCATTCGAGCCAGGCGGAAAGCCGCGGTCGTTCGGTGTGTGAGCGGCTGAAGGACCTGATCCCGCGCCAGATGTTCAAAATTCCCATCCAAGCCGCCGTCGGCGGCAAGGTGGTTGCCCGCGAGACGATCAGCGCGCTGCGCAAGGACGTTACGGCCAAGTGTTATGGCGGCGACGTTTCACGAAAGCGCAAGCTTCTGGATAAGCAGAAAAAGGGCAAGAAGCGCATGCGCCAGTTCGGCAAGGTGGAGATACCCCAATCCGCCTTCATCGCCGCGCTGCGGATCGGTGACGACTGATCCAGATCAGCCTCCGTTCAGGTGGAACCACCTGAATGGAGAAAAGTTGATCGTTATCAACAAGATCGAGCATCTTGCCTGCGCTCGTTCAAGCGCAGAATTCTCTAGGCGTCTTTTTTTCCACCCGGCGCGCTTTCCGGGCCTTGTTCCAGATCGTCGTTCAGATATTCCGGCGACATTACTTCATCCGGGTCGGGCGGTTTCGGCATCCATTCCCGGACATAACGATCCTGCTGTTCGCGCAGGTCGGGTTCGCCCGGGTGGTCGTCGAGTTCCTGATCGGGAAGCTCCTGCCACCGGGGCATGTCGTCTTCCGCCTCTTCTTCCTCGGCCAGACGGGCAAGGCGGTCGTAGGTGCCGAAGCTGTCCTCGTGCGCAGCAAGGTCGGAATCGACCTGCGGTCGAAACATCCAGAAAAACAGCGCGCCGGGAATGCCAAAAATGGCCCAACCCGGCAGTCCAAGCACGGCAAGGATGACCGGATCCCACATGGTTTCCCCGGCAATCTGGCGAACCCTGATCTCAAACACCGACAGGGAACCGGGTGAAAGGGTATACCAGACCTCGCGCGCCGAGGTCATCCCGCTGCTGCCGATCGCGGTTTCCGCCGCTGCCGCAATAAAGGCGAAAACAATGAAAAGGCAGGCGACAATAAACCCGGCGCGGAAATTCGAAGGTTTGCGCCCAGATGGCATTACAGGGCATCCCCGGCGATCAGGCGCGGGGGATCGCCGGCAATCCCCATGGCGTGGCGCATGAACAGCTTCTTGAGCGGCGGCAGGTTGTCGACGGCGGCTAGGCCAGCATCACGCAATATCCGCAGTGGCAATACATCGTTGGAAAAAAGCCGGTTGAGCCCGTCCGTAACCGCCGCAAGGGTCAGCACATCACCGTGCCGCCTTTCTTCGTAACGCTCCAGAACACTGGCCGCGCCGATATCCAGACCAAGCCTGCGCGCATCGACAACGACCTCGGCAAGGGTGGCGACATCGCGCAGGCCAAGATTCAGGCCCTGCCCCGCGATGGGGTGGATGACGTGGGCGGCATCGGCAATCAACGCAAGCCGGTGATCCGTGTAACGAAGGGCGTTCTGCAGAACCAGCGGATAGGACCACCGCGGCCCGGCCAGACGCAGGGATCCGCACCAGTCGCCGAAACGGCGGTTGACCTCGGCCAGAAATGCGCTGTCATCCAGCTCCATATAGCGCGCCGCCAGTTCTGTTCGCTCCGTCCACACGATATTGCTGCGGTTTTCCGTCATCGGCAGCATGGCGAAGGGACCGGAGGGGAGGAACAGTTCCACAGCAACCCCGTCATGGGGCTTCTCGTGGGCCACCGTGCAGACAATGGCCGTCTGGTTATAGGGAACCCGCCGGACCGAAATGCCAGCCTCCTTGCGCGAGGGCGAATCGCGGCCTTCCGCGGCCACCGCCAGTCGCGCCTTCACTCTGCGCCCATCAGCCAGTGTGGCGCGAACGTTCACACCCTCGCGCGCCAGTTCCACAACGGACGCCGGGGCCAGAAGGGTCAGGCTGTCCCGTCCCTTGGCAGCCGCCAGCAGGGCCTTGCGGATGGCGCGGTTCTCAAGGATGTAGCCGAAAGGCGCATCGCCGACCTCGCGATGGTCGTAATGCAGGAAAAACGGCGAGATTCCATCGGTCAGGTTGCCGTCAACCACCCGGATATCGAGGATCGGCTCGGCCGCGTCGACCATCTGCTCCCACGCGCCGATGCCCTGAAAAACACGCGCGGAACCCAGCGCCACGGCCGAGGTGCGGCCATCGTACCCGGCATCAAGCAAGATCTCGGACGCCATTTGTTCGACGACGGCAACGGAGACGCCGACACCCGAAAGCGCCAGCGCCAGCGTCATCCCGGCCATGCCGCCGCCGAGGACGAGGACTTCCGCTTCGATCATTTCATTCTTTTGTTTTGTCGCCATGCCCAAAAATCCCCCCTCAGGGGTGTCCTGTCCAGTCAAACTTGACTTCCCCCTGGGCTTCTTTGATCTCAATCATTTGCCGCCATGAGAGACCATGGAGTATATATGAGGCATTCATCGGAATATGGGGAAACGGCCAGAATGAACCGGCCCAGAAATACGAGCCGAAAGCGGACCATGACGCCGCCCTTCTCGCCAGTCCTGCTGGCGGGGATGGCCATGCGCCCCCTGCCGCCCCGGATGCTGCAACCGATCCTGACCGCGGCGCTGCGAACAGTGCTTCGCCGTCACCCCGAGGTATTCGAACGTCTGGCAATCCTTGACGATCCTGTTTTTCTGATCGATCCCATTGATCTGCCTTTCATGTTCATCTTGCGTCCGCATCCCTCGGCGCCGGACCTGCGCGCCGTTCGCGATGCACAGGACGAACCCTTCACCGCCGCCATCCGTGGCTCGATGCTGGCCCTGACCGACCTTCTGGAAGGCCGGATCGACGGCGATTCGCTGTTTTTCTCGCGCGATCTGGAAATCGAGGGCGATACCGAGGCCGTCGTCGCCTTGCGCAATGCGGTCGACGGGGCGGAAATCGACGTCTTTACCGACATCGCCGCCCTTTTTGGACCGGCCGCCGGACCGGCCCGCAGGCTTGCGACCCATGCCCGCGGGTTGTTGGACGCCGCGACGCGCGATATGGAATCCCTGCGCGCCGCCATCACCGCACCGGCCACGCGCCGCGCCGAGGCGCAGGCCGCGCGTCTCGACAAGCTGGAGGAAAAAGTCCAGGAACTGGGCCGTGCCGCCAGACGCGCAGCCCCTGCCGCAAGCCGGACGAAAAGAAGCGCCAAACCATGACCAGAAAACTTGAACTTGTCTGCCCGGCGGGAACGCCGGCCTCGTTGCGCGCCGCCGTGGATGCAGGGGCCGATGCGGTCTATCTCGGCTTTCGTGACGAAACCAACGCGCGGAATTTCCCAGGCCTGAATTTCAGCCGCGCCGAACTGGCCGACGGTCTGGCCTATGCCCACGACAGGAACACCCAGGTCTTTCTGGCGATCAACACCTTCCCCGAAGCGGGCAACCCCGACCCCTGGCGCAAGGCGGTGGACGATGCCGCGGCCATGGGCGTGGATGCGGTCATTCTGGCCGATATCGGCATGTGCGATTACGCCGCCACAAAACACCCGGACCTGCGCCGCCACCTTTCGGTTCAGGCATCCGCCTCCAACCCCGAAGCGATTCGTTTCTACGCCGACGCCTTCGACGTCAAGCGCGTGGTCCTGCCCCGTGTGCTGACCATCAAGGAAATCGCCGAACTGAACGCCCAGATCCCCGTGGAAACCGAGGTCTTCGTCTTCGGCGGACTGTGCGTCATGGCAGAGGGTCGTTGCGCGCTGAGTTCCTACGCCACCGGCGAATCGCCGAACATTTCCGGCGTTTGCTCCCCGGCCAGCCATGTTCGCTATGAGGACGAGGGCGACCGCATGGTTTCGCGCCTCGGCAATTTCACCATCAACACCTTCGGTGCGGATGAGCCAGCGGGCTATCCGACGCTGTGCAAGGGCCGTTTCGTCGCCGCGGGCAAGGCGTCCTACCTGTTCGAGGAACCGACCAGCCTGAACGCCGCCGAGATGCTGCCAGAACTGGCCGAGGCCGGGGTCACCGCGCTGAAGATCGAGGGCCGCCAACGTGGCCGCGCCTATATCGCCGAGGTCGTCTCCGCCTTCCGGCGCGCCGTGGATGCCGCAGCCGTCGGGGAACGGGCAAGCATCGAGCTTTCCACCGTCACCGAAGGACAGAAGAAGACCTCCGGCGTCTACGAAAAGACATGGCGCTGAGGAGCGGACAAACAACAATGGCAGGAAACGGCAAGACCGATACGCACCTCACCCTCGGCCCGGTGCAGTTCAACTGGGCACCCGAACAATGGCGCGATTTTTATTTCCGGATTGCAGATGAGGCTCCCGTCGATACCGTCTATGTCGGCGAGGTCGTTTGCTCCAAACGCCTGCCGTTCCTCGCCCCCCATATTCCCGATGTGGTCGAACGTCTTCAGGCGGCGGGCAAGGAAGTGGTTCTGTCCACCCTGGCCCTGATCATGACCAAACGCGAGATGGGCTCAGTGCGCGACATCTGCGGCGACGATACGTTTCTCGTCGAAGCCAACGACACATCCGCCGCAGCCCTTCTGGCCGGACGAGCGCACGTGATCGGCCCCTTCGTCAACCTGTTCAACGAAGGGACGCTGGCCTATCTGGCGGGAAAGGGCGCGGTGCGGGCCTGCCTGCCGGTGGAACTGGGCGAAAGC
>JAPHTL010000268.1 GCA_026193355.1 Rhodospirillales bacterium | reverse complement strand
TTGAGGTCGTCCGGCCCCACGCCATCGAGCGCCGAAAGCACCCCGCCCAGAACATGGTAGCGCCCCTTGAAGGCATGGGTGCGTTCGAGCGCCCAGAGGTCGGCCACCTCCTCGACAACGCAAAGAATCGACGGGTCGCGGCGGCCATCGGTGCAGATCGCGCAAGGATCGTTGGTGTCCGCATTGCCGCAGACCGAACAGTTGCGGACGTTTTCCGCCGTATCCGCCATGGTCCGCGCCAGCGGAACCATCAGGGATTCCCGCTTCTTGATCAGGTGCAGGACGGCGCGCTTGGCCGAGCGCGGGCCGAGACCCGGCAACTTGGCCATCATCCGGATCAGATGTTCGATGTCGGAACCGGACACGTGGGCGAACCTAGAACGGAAGGCTCATGCCGGGGGGGAGGTCGATGCCGCCGGTGATCTCGCGCATTTTTTCCTGAACCGCGGATTCCATCTTCCCCTTCGCATCATTAATGGCGGCGAGGATCAGGTCCTCCAGCACCTCGATGTCATCCGGGCCGGCCAGCGAGGGATCGATGCGTACTGCGCGCCCGTCACCCTTGCCGCTGAGCGTCACGCGGACCATGCCGCCGCCGGCCGTTCCTTCGACTTCCAGTTCAGCAAGGCTGTTCTGCATCTCGGCCATTTTGGACTGAAGCTGCTGGGCCTGTTTCATCATCTGCCCGAGATTCTTCATTGATCGTCTTCTCCGTTTTCGTGTTCGTTGCCCATGACACCCTCGGTCGTCATTTCGTCGACATCAGGCACGAGGTCGCGGACGTCCTCAATCCGGGCATCAGGGAAAGTTTCAAGGATCTTTTGCACAAGGGGCTGTTCGGTGGCCCATTTGTGGCGCTGTGCGACCTCGGCTTCGGATTGTTGATGAAGTGTCGGCGCGCCGGCATTGCCCGAAACCGTGACTACCCAGCGCCGGTCGGTCCGCTCGTTGAGAAACCGGCTCAGGGTATGGGCCAGTTCAGAAGGCGCGTGATCGCCGGGGTGGAATTCAATGCGGCCGGGCTCGAACCGGACAAGGTGCACGTTGTTGATCAGGTTCGCGCGCAGCGACGCCTCGCGGGACAGGCGGGCCAGTTCGACCACTTCGTCGAAGCTCTGCGGATCGGCCTTCGGCTCTGCCTGTGGGGCTAAGGCGGCGGGTGTCTCTTCCGCCCTGCCGACTGGCAATTGTTCTTCCTGCGGAATGCTGTGGGCCAGCGCCGCCGTCGGACCGCCCGTCGATGATGGGCCTGAAGGGGGCGCCGGGGTGCGCGATACCGCGGTCGTCCTTTCGCCGGACACGGGTGGCGCATTCATGGCGGTTTGGGATGGTGCGGATTGCCCCGCCCCCTGGCCCATTTGCCTGACAGCCTCGGCCGGGGTCGGCAGGGTGGCGGCATAGCCCAGACGGACCAGGATCATTTCCGCCGCCTGCAACGGGGATGGGGCCGTCTGGGTTTCGCCAAGACCTTTCAGAACCATCTGCCAGGCGCGCGACAGGTTCGCCATCGACAGCTTCCCGGCCATATCGAGACCGCGCGTCCGTTCGGCCTCGGAAACGCCGGGGGATTCCGCGACCGTTGGCGCCGCCTTGAGCCGCGTCAGCCAATGCACCAGCTCCAGCATATCCTGCAAGACGACAACCGGGTCTGCGCCCGCTTTGTATTGCTCGCCCATCAGGTCGAGGGCTTCGGGAATCTCACCCTTCATCACCGCGTCGAAAAGATCGAAGGTGCGGCCCCGGTCGGCAAGCCCAAGCATGTCGCGCACCTGGGCCTCTTCCACCGCGCCGCTGCAATGCGCAATCGCCTGATCAAGCAGGCTTAGTCCGTCGCGTACGGAACCGTCGGCGGCCCGCGCGATCAACGCCAGCGCTGCGGGCGAAACCTCGGCGTTCTCCTTTTCGGCGATACCCCCGAAATGTTCGGCAAGGGTCTGCTGGTCGACACGGCGCAGGTCGAAACGCTGGCACCGCGAAAGAACGGTCACCGGAACACGGCGGATTTCCGTCGTGGCGAAGATGAATTTCACGTGCTCGGGGGGTTCCTCCAGCGTTTTCAGCAACGCATTGAAGGCGCTTTTCGAAAGCATGTGGACTTCGTCGATGATGTAGATCTTGTAGCGCGCCGACGTCGGTCGGTACTGGACCCCTTCGATGATCTCGCGAATATCGTCAACACCGGTACGGCTGGCGGCATCCAGTTCCATGACATCGACGTGACGGTCCTGGGCGATGGCGATGCAGTGTTCGCAAACACCGCACGGGTCAATGGTCGGACCACCCGAACCGTCCGGCCCAATGCAATTCAGCGCACGGGCGATCAGGCGCGCCGTCGTCGTCTTGCCGATACCGCGGACGCCGGTCAGGATGAAGGCATGGGCCAGACGCCCCGACTGTATGGCGTTGGTCAGGGTGCGCACCATCGCTTCCTGACCGATCAGTTCGGCGAAGGTCGTGGGCCGGTACTTGCGCGCCAATACGCGGTACTTGTCGCCGGATTTCCTTTCCCCGGCGGGGGCGTCCTGTGTCGTAGGAATCTGCTGCTCGGTCATGGGGCCCATCTGTCCGAGTCGGGGCGCTTCGCGGGCTTCGCCTGCGTGATACGCCGGTGCGCAAGGTGGGAGACCGGACAACGACCCGAATCGATCTCGTTACGGCTGCTTCCTTCCGGACCTGACCGGGTTGGCGAGGAATCCGTCCATCGCCGACCTCCCGGGCGCACTTAACAACGGATGGGGTCCGGGATGCAAGGCCCAATGAACGACGCGACGCGGTTGCCCGGTGCGGTTGCCTGTGCGACCCTTCCCCACATGACCGCTTACACCTTTTATACCGGGGCTGTCGCCGACCGGGCCGCCCTTCACCGGGCGGATGAAAACTGGCTTGAACGGGCGCGCAACAATCCAACCGCCCGATTCGCGCCCCTGTGGCGAAATCGCAGCCTGTTGCGGAATGACGCCTCCGCTGATGCGAATACCACCGCCGTTCTATGGACACCCGATCAAGCGGCGCCGTTCCTTTCCGCCACTTTCGCCGACCCGATGTTCCTGGGGTTGCATGCGGATGGATCAGCGGCCTTCGCCATAGACCTTTCGCATCTGGATGAAACCGCGGCGGCGGATATCGCCGGAGATGGCGTCTTTCTGGATTTGTGGGAAGCCGGCCCGACCCTGCGCGATCAGGACGCGGCGCTTCTGGCCTATGCCCGCGGCCTTGCCTTCTGGCACCGACGGCATCGTTTCTGCGGGCGCTGCGGCAATCCCAGCCTGCCAGCGCACGGCGGCCATCTTCGTCGCTGCACCAACCCTGACTGCGCCGCGGAGCATTTCCCACGAACGGATCCCGCCGTCATCATGCTGGTGGAAGGGCTGGTCGATGGAAGGCCCGCCTGCCTTCTTGGCCGACAGGCGCGGTGGGCCCAGGGCATGTATTCAACGCTGGCTGGCTTCGTCGAACCCGGCGAAAGCCTGGAGGAAGCCGTCGGACGCGAAGTTCTCGAAGAAACCGGTGTTGGCGTTTCGAACGCGACGTACATGGGATCGCAACCCTGGCCCTTTCCCGCCTCGATCATGTTGGGCTTTCGTGCGCAGACCAACGATGTCGCATTGAATGTCAATTATGACGAGTTGGAGGACGCGCGCTGGTTCACCCGCGACGACCTGCGCAGCATGGGCGAAAAAGGATTCTCGTTACCCCGACGGCATACGATAGCCTACCGTTTGATTGCCGAATGGCTGGCCGAAACAGATCAGACAGATACATAAAATTTTACTTTATTTGTTTCTAGAACAGTGATAAATTTAACTGTTCGTTAAACAGATACGAGTCCGAGAATGTGACTCGAAGGAGTGTCCAAGAATGGACGTCACCAGTATGACAGCGCTTATGGTTGTTCGTTCCGCTGCGGTGGAAACCCGCGAAGCGAATACTGCGCTTATCAAAGAAGCATTGGAAAAGGCGAAAGAGCCGAACCCGGACGAGAAGGAGTTGTCCGTGCGGTCGGTTGAGGATTCTTCGAACGCTGCCGCCGAGGAAAAAGGCACAGCCGTTGACGTTTCCGTCTAGGCCTTTTTATTCCCACGCTTTCTGACAGGCGCCGCGTCCCGTGCGGCGCCGGTGGGGGGCTTTTTTTTGCCCTTTTTCCGACAACAGACCTGCCCCCTCGTCCCGTCCAGACCTGATCAGTCCTCTTCCATAACCTGTTCGTTGCGATAGGGATGCGGCGGATACACGCCCAGAATCTTCACTTCGTGCGAAAAGAAATCCAGTTCCTCCAGCGCCAGGCGCAGGTTGCGGTTTTCCGGGTGGCCGTCCACGTCGGCATAGAACTGGGCCGCCGTGAAATGCCCACCGACCAGATAGCTTTCCAGTTTCGTCATGTTGACGCCGTTTGTAGCGAACCCGCCCAGCGCCTTGTATAGGGCCGCAGGCACGTTGCGCACCCTGAAAACGAAAGATGTGATGGTCTTGCCCGCCTTCGGATGCGGAATGACCGGGTCGCGGGCCATGATCAGGAAACGGGTGGTGTTGTGTTCCGCGTCCTCGATGTCGGCCTTCAGCGAAACGAGGCCATAGATCTCGCCCGCCAGTTCCGAGGCGATTACCGCCTGGGTCTTGTCGCCCGACTGTGCGATCGCACGCGCCGCGCCCGCCGTATCCACGGCGACAACGGGATTAAGCCCCCGCTCGCCGATCAGCTTGCGACACTGGTTGAGCGCGTGGACGTGGCTATGAACGTGCGTCAGACCTTCGATCTTCGCGCCCTTCACCGCCAGCAGGTGGTGGTTTATCCGCTGAAAGTGCTCGCCGATAATATGCAGACCTGAATCGGGCAGCAGGTGGTGGATGTCGGCCACCCGCCCGGCAACGGAATTTTCGACCGGAATCATGCCCAGCGCCGCCTTCCCGTCACGCACCGCCGCAAAGGCCTCTTCGAACGAGCCGCAGGGCAGCGTGGTCATTTCGGGCCGCGCCGCGCGGCAGGAAAGATCGGAATAGGCCCCGGGCGACCCCTGAAAGGCGATCGTGGTGGCCGGGGTCGAGGCTGGATCAGCCATGTGTCATTTCCCGCTTTGTTATTTCCGCCCAGGATCCCGCTTTCGGATCCCTTTTCGGGTATTCAGGGCGCCAGCATCCGCCGCGCCCGCTCCAGGTCGGCGGGAGTATCGACTCCAAGCGGAACCGTGTCAACGAAGGCCACGTCAATGCGCATGCCGTTCTCCAGTGCGCGCAACTGCTCCAGCCTCTCGCGTTGCTCCAGAACACCGGGTGCGAGGGCGACGAACCGCGCCAGCGCGTGGCGGCGAAAGGCGTAAAGCCCGATGTGATGAAAAAGCGGTCCTTCGCCATACGGCACCGTGGCGCGGCTGAAATAAAGCGCGCGGCCAACGGTGGCTCCGTGTTCCAGCGAAATTGCCGCCTTGACCACGTTCGGGTTTGTCCGCTCCCCCTCGTCCGTGATTGCGACGGCCAGCGTCGCAATATCCACCGCGTCCTTGCCAAGCGGCGCGAACACCTTGCGCACGACGGCCGGATCAATCGTCGGCAGATCCCCCTGGACATTGATCACCGCATCGCATTTACCGTCCGGATCGGCGCGTTCGACCGCCTCGAACACCCTGTCAGAACCCGATGGATGATCCGGGCGCGTCAATACCGCCGTGCCCCCTGCCTGCGATACGGCGTCAACGATCTCCGGCTCCGCGCAGGCGACGATCACACGACCGATATCCGCTTCGCAGGCGCGACGCCAGACGTGAACGATCATCGCCTCACCATGAATATCCGCAAGCGGTTTGCCGGGCAGGCGAGTCGAAGCCATGCGGGCCGGGATGACGACGATGGGATTAGTGGGCAATGTCATGCGGACAAACCTTTCCGGGCGAACAGATGGTCAAAGGGCAACGATACGATACCGCTTTGCAGGTCAAAGGAAAATACCGCCCTGGCTTTCCCCTTGCGGCGATTGCGCACGGCGCCCCCGGACGGCTACACTCGGCGCAGGGATAAAAGATCACGGACATTGCAGGAGGTTTACCCATGGGCGCTTGCCTGAAAACCTACGGCAGCGCGATTGTCGCCGCCATTGTCATCGTCATCGGCAGCTACGCCGTTGGAAGCACCCTTTGGTGGATGGCGGGACCCGCGCCGTGGATTCGCGGCGACGCGCCCATGGTCGCCGAGGCGGAACCTGCGCCGGCCACGGCCGAGCCTGCTGCGGAACCATCCGGCAAACCCGTGACCGAAGCGACGGCTGAACCCGCTGCGGCAATTGTGGCGGACGCCGCCGGGG
>JAPHTL010000348.1 GCA_026193355.1 Rhodospirillales bacterium | reverse complement strand
CGGCGGCCTCGAACAATGCCGCGCGCGCAGACGCATCCGCCCAGGTCCATGCCTGGTGCTGCGGAAACAGGGCGACGGCGAGGAACTCCTGCGCCTTGAGCGCCGCCATGGTCCCTGCCGTACAGTCGTATCCACCGAGATTCAGGGAGGCGACGGGCAGAAATCGTCCACCGGAGCGGGTGCAGGCAGCCAACGTTTCGGCATTGCCGCTTCGACTGTCATAGAAAATGGCCCTGTTTGAAAGGGCCAACGCACGACCCGCGCCATAGGCATCAAGGCGTGCGATCAGGGCGTCATCATCCAGCCCGATTTCGCGGGTCGGGTCGCGTCCAAGATAGATGCCGCCGTCGATCATGCCGCCAGTGCCATTTCCTGCTGAAAATTACTCCCCGGATTGTGCCGCGCCCGGATTAACAAGGCGTTATCATTGATTGACGCGAAAATGTTCCGGTATCGCCGTCTGGGCACGTTCATAGTCCGCAGGAACGCCGATATCGATGAAAAATCCGTTCAGAACCGTTCCGTAAAGAAGCCCGTCCTTCGCCAGCGCCGGGAAGACATCACGTTCCATCGAACAGGGCGGCGCGCCTATGCAGTCCAGAATCCCGCGTTTCAGGATATAGACGCCGCCATTGATGGTGCCGGGTTCGCCCTGGACGCCGCGTTCGCGGAAACCGTCAATTCGATTGCCAAAAAGGTCGACGACGCCTGCCCTCCCCGTATCCTCGATATGGCGCAAGGCGATCTTGCCGAGCCAGTTGTCCGGGGCGGCGACATTCCCCAGCGCAACAAGGTCGCAATCGAAAAGGGAATCGCCGTTCGCAAGGATGAAGGTTTCAGCCAGCGCCCCCCCTGCGGACAACAGCCCCCCGGCCGTACCCCCCTCGCCTTCCTCCTTGAAACAGCGGATCGAAACCCCATGAACGGCCCGGCCGTCGTAGCGGTCGATGAAACGATCGGCCATGTGACCGCACAGCAGCACGATTTCCGCCGCGCCGTTGCGCGACGCCCATTCGAAAAGGGTTTCGACAAAGGGACGCCCTGCGACACCCAAAAGCGGTTTTGGTGTATCCCGGGTCAGGGCGCCGAGGCGTGTTCCCCTGCCGCCAACGAGAAAAACGAACTGCGAGGGTATTCCTGACATTGGCTTTTTCCGCAACTGGCTTGATGCTGGCCTATTCCAGCCCGGCATCCCGTCTCGACAGGATCGGGTTTTTGATGGGCCAGAAGATTTCCAGATCGGGATCATCCCACATGACGGTGAACTGCCCGGCCCGATTGTATGTCGAGGTTTGCTTGTAGTGGAACATGGCCGTTTCGCTGAGAACGACGTGACCGTTTCCGAACTTGGGCGGAATTAAAACCTGCAGACGGTTTTTTTCGGAAAGGGTGAAGGCTTCCCACTGCCGGTACTGTGGCGAATCGGAATCCCAATTCACCACGACAAGATAGAATTTTCCGTGCAGGCAGGAGACAAGTTTGGCCGTCTCGGAATCGCCATGGATTCCGCGCAGGACATGGCGGGAGGAGACGGAAATATCGTCCTGGATGAAATCGTGATGAATACCCGCCTTCTTGTAGATTTCCTCATTATAGAGTTCGACGTACTCACCGCGGAAATCCTCGAAAATCGTCGGGGGCTCAACCAGCAACACACCGTCCAGCGACGTTCTGGTTACCTTGAGGCCTTCGGTCATCTTTTCCTGTCTCCCTTACCCTAATGCCGAACACTAACGCAGAACCCATCCCGGAAGCCATCAGACCATTTCCCGCGATGAAAAGTATGCCATTCATTTTCAATATGGCACGATGTAGCCGACATTTTCGCATGCGGGAATAATCCATGCATATAGACGGCAAACACATTCTCATCGCTGGCGGCAATGGTCTTGCCGGCACCCATGTCGTCAACAGCATCCTGGCGGCCAGCGCAGATGCGCGGATAAGGGCGACATACAGGACGAAACGCGGCGTTTTCATCGATGATACCAGGGTGGAATACATCCAGGCGGATTTCCGCAATCCCGACGACTGCCGCCGCGCAGCAAAGGGGTGCGACTGCGCCGTGCTCACCGCGGCGCAAACCGGGGGAAGCGCCGCATCGAAGGCAGCGCCGTGGGAACAGGTCTCGAACAACGCCGTGATCGACATTCAATTGCTTGAAGCCCTTCACGCCGAAGGTGTCCGCCGCACCGTCTACGTCAGCACGGCATCCGTCTATCAGGAATTCGAAGGGTATATTCGTGAAGACCAGCTGGACCTGAACGCCGATCCCCACGAAGCCCACATCGGCGTCGGTTGGGCCAAGCGCTACGTCGAGAAACTCTGCCGTTTCTGGCACGAGAAAGCGGGAATGGAAATCCTGATCGCCCGGCTTGCCAATATCTACGGCCCCTATGCCAGCTTCGATCCGTCAAAATCTCATTTTGTCGCCGCCCTGATCCGCAAGGCCGCCGATCGGATGGACCCGTTCGAGGTCTGGGGAAGCCCCAACGTGACGCGGGACATCATCTACGGCCCGGACTTCGGCGACGCCGTCGTCGCCATGCTGAACAGGACGGAAATCACTTTCGACAGCTTCAATATCGGATCTGGGGTGAAAACAACCGTCGAGGACGTCGTAAACTGGGCCTTAACTTCTGCAAATTACACTCCGGGAGAGATCAGGTTTGGCGAGAAAGGCGCGGCGGCGGCTCCGTTTCGCGCGCTTGATTGCGCCAAGGCGCGGGATGTCCTTGGCTGGTCCGCCAAAACGTCCACCGAGGATGGTATCCGCGAGACGATGCGCTGGTGGCAGGAGAACAGGGACACATGGACGAAATAAAGACCCAAAAGCACGATGCGATCGTCCTCTCAAGTCAGGGCGAGAAGGAATTGCAGGGGCGATTCGTCGAACTGCTTAAATCCACGCCGGTGCCCGATGATGAATTGCTTCCCAATCTGGGGCTTTATCTGAGCTCCAAATCCTTTTCCCGGATGCTGTTCTTCTACGAGATCTACAAGATGATCGTCGACACCCATGGCGTCGTCATGGAGTTCGGCGTTCGCTGGGGGCAGACGCTTTCGTTGCTATCAGCCCTGCGGGGGATTTTCGAACCGTTCAACCGCCACCGCAAGATCATCGGCTTCGACACCTTTGAAGGCTTCAGGGGGACCGGCGAGATCGACGGCAACCGCAGCAACATCAAGGATGGCTCCTTCTCGGTCAGCGCCGATTACGAAGGTTATCTTTCGGAGATTCTGGCGATTCAGGAAGCGCTCAACCCAATACCGCATCTGCGCAAGTTTGACCTGATCAAGGGTGATGCCGTCAAAACGGTTCCCGCCTACCTCAAGGATCATCCGGAAACAACCGTATCGCTGGCGATCTTCGACTTCGACATCTACAAGCCGACCAAGGCCGCGCTGGAAGCCGTGAAACCCCACCTGTTCAAGGGAAGCGTTCTGGTGTTCGACGAGCTGTGCGACGACATCTTCCCCGGCGAAACCGTCGCTGTACGCGAAGTTCTCGGCCTTGAGAACCTGCGTATCAAGAGAATGCCAATGACGGCGCGGGTATCCTACGCGGTTATCGAATGAACGCCACGCCAAGGGAAATTCGCGCCAACATTCTGCGCATCTCGCACGGCAGCGGCCACGGGCATATTCCCACCTGCTTTTCTGTGATTGAAAGCCTGTGCGCGGTTTATTCAACCATGCGCCATGATCCGCAAAAGCCGGAATGGACCGGACGGGATCGGTTCGTCCTCAGCAAAGGCCATGCAGCACTGGGCTATTACGCAGTGATGAGCGCCTTTGACTATTTTCCAATCGAGGACGTCCACACCTTCGGCGCGTTCGATTCGAACTTCGGATGCCACGCCGACAGGTTGAAGGTACCGGGTGTGGAGGTTTCCACGGGTTCACTCGGCCACGGCATCGGTGTCGCGGCGGGCATGGCGCTGGCCGCCAAAATCGCGCGTAGCGATACACGGGTCTATACCCTGATCGGCGACGGGGAATCGAACGAAGGCAGCGTGTGGGAAGCGATCATGGTCGCCGTCAACGGCGGCCTCGACAACCTCACCGTCATCTATGACGCCAACGGATCGCAGGGACGGTGCCTGCCCATTCCAAACCCGGCGGAACGTTTCGCGGCCTTTGGCTGCGACGTGGCCGAGGTCGATGGTCATGACATTGACGCGATGAAAACCGCCCTTCAGGAAAAGGGGGGCAAGCCACGCGTGGTCGTCGCGAAGACCGTGAAGGGATGGGGTGCGCGCACCCTCTCGGAAAACTTCCACGAATGGCACCGCCGCTCACCCAACGCCGAAGAGCTCCGCAACCTTCTGGAGGAAGTCGATGCGTGGGCAGTTTAAGGATACCGTCAGCGATCTGGCGGGCGTTGACGAACGGGTCGCGGTGATTCTTGGCGACGTCAGCTTCTATATGTTCCGGCATTTCCAGGAAGCGCATCCAGACCGCTTCTACAATATGGGCATCTGCGAAAACGCATTGATCAGCGTCGCCGCCGGCATGAGCGCCATGGGAATGAAACCCTTCGTTCACACCATTGCGCCGTTCATCACCGAACGCAGCGTCGAACAGATCAAGCTGGACATGAGCTACAACCGTTTCGGCGGCAACATCGTTTCTTGCGGCGCGTCGTTCGACTACGCCTGGGACGGCGCAACCCATCATACCTACATGGATCTGGCAATCCTTCGGCTGATCCCCGACACCGAGGTGATACAGCCCGGATCGAACAGGGAAATCGACAGCCTTCTGCGCAACCGCTACGCCAATGACAAGACGACCTACTTCCGTCTGTCCGATCACCCCCACGACATAGACGTCGACACGACGTTCGGGAAAGCCACCGTCCTGAAGGACACGGGCGCCAAAGTGACCGTGATGACCGCCGGCCCCCTGCTCGGCAATGTGTTCGAGGCCTGTCGGGAACTTGATGTCAATCTGGTCTACTTCCATACCCTCAAACCCATTGATCGCGAGACCATAGAACGCTTCCGCGATACGCGTATTCTCGTCGTCCACGATGCTTTCGGCCTTCACGAAGCGATCAACGAGGTTCCGGACATCAGGACGCGCTACCACGGCCTGCCCGACCAGTTCTGCGGCTGGTACGGAACCCTGCACGACATTCGCAAGCGGATCGGTCTGGATGTCGAAGGCATCCGTAATGCCGTTGAACGCGCAGTATCGAAAGCCGAAAATGCCTGATAGCGGTGGTGCAAGATGTTCTACAAGAACCAGCCCTGCCTCGTAACCGGCGGCAGCGGGTTTGTCGGAACCCATATCGTAAAGGCGCTACTTGATCAGGGCGCTGACGTCCGGATACCCGTGCACGAACGCAAGCCCCTTATCGATGACCCACGAATTGAAACAATCGACGCAGACCTGACCCGCCCCGAAGACTGCCTGTCCGCCGTGCGTGGGATGCGCTTTGTTTTTCACGCCGCCGGGGCAGTGGCTGGCGCGGGTCTGGAAGCCGCCGGCGCGATGAGTGGCATCGCCACCAACCTGACGTTGACCTCTCGCATCCTTGAAGCAGCCTGGGCGGAAAAGGTGGAGAGGCTCCTTTTATTCGGAAGCAGCACCGCCTATCCCGCCGCCGAACACCCCGTCAGGGAAAACGAGCTTTGGGACGCGCCACCACACCCCTCATATCTGGGCTACGGCTGGATGCGCCGCTATATCGAGCGGATGGGCGAATTCGTCGCCCGGGATTCCGGCGTCGGAATTTCCATCGTCCGGCCAACCGCCGTCTACGGCCCTCATGACAACTTCGACCCAAAGACCAGCCACGTTATCGCCGCGCTGATCCGGCGCGCGGTCGAGGGCGAGGACCCTTTTATCGTCTGGGGAACCGGAGATGAAGTTCGGGACATCCTGCACATTTCCGATCTGGTGAAAGGCTGTTTGCTGGCCCTTGAGAAAAAGGCCGACTGCGATCCGATCAACATCGGCAGCGGCGAAGGAACGACAATACGCGGGCTGACAGAAGTCATTCTTGGCGCGACAGGGCATGATGTCGTCCCGGTCTTTGACCCCACCAAACCGACAACGATTCCGGTTCGGCTGACTGACATTGCGAAAGCGCGCGAAGAGCTGGGATTCGAACCCATGACAGGGTTGGCGCAGGGAATTGAGGAAACCGTTCGATGGTATCGCGACACCCTTGCATGAACGCGCCCTTTAACCGCCCCCTTGCGGCGCTCCGATTGAAGGACCACGTGCAAGCACGAACGTTCACAACGGGCCATGCTCAATGACGGAATGTTTCAAGGTCGGTCTGGCGCAAATCAACAACAGCTTCTCCGGGGCGCATTATCTGCCGTACGCCGCAGGTTTGTTGCAGGCCTATGCGCAGGAACATCTTTCCAGCCCGCAACGGTTTATCTTCCTGCCCCCGCTCTACAAACGCCTTCCGGTTGAAGAGGCTGCGATGAAATTTGCCGAGGCCGATATCGTCGGCTTCAGCCTTTATGTATGGAACCAGAAACTCTCCCTCGCAATCGCCCGCCGCCTGAAAGAGATGAATCCGAAGGTTCTCGTTGTTTTCGGTGGCCCGCAGGTGCCGGATAACGCCGAAGCATTCTGTCGGGAGAATCCGTTCATCGATGTCGTGATCAATGGCGAGGGCGAAACCGCTTTCGCGCGCCTGCTGGAATCTTTCCCGGATCGCAATTGGGCGGACGTCCCGTCAATCAGCTTCGTGAACGCGTCTGGTGATTTCATAGTTCATGAAAAAAGCGACCGCATCAGGGACCTCGACAGCATCCCCTCACCCTACCTGAACGGGATTTTCGATGAATTGATGAAAGACGATTCTGCAGACGAGTGGCTTGCCTTGTGGGAGACCAACCGCGGATGCCCCTTCCAGTGCACGTTTTGCGACTGGGGGTCTGCCACCCAGACAAAAATTTTCCAGTTCTCGATGGATCGCCTCGAGCGGGAAATGCGCTGGTTCAGCGACAGGAAGAT
>JAPHTL010000089.1 GCA_026193355.1 Rhodospirillales bacterium | reverse complement strand
TTTCATGGAAACCTCCCTGAAGGTTGTGGCTTTCTCTGCCTGTTCAGATAGTCATTCGGAAGGGAAATTCACCCCCCATTCGTGCGGGCTTCTTCGGCTATGGCCCGGCGATAGGCCTCGGCATCGCCGTAGTCGTGAAAATTCAGATAGCGCTTTGTCGTGCCGCGCATCTTCCGCGCATGCTTGATCGGACACCAGTGCTCTTCGGACCGCGATGCGATCTCGCGCGCCCAGGCCAGCACCCCGTTGGCGTAGCCGCAATAGGCGCAGTTGAGCTTCTCCAACGGGTTGAGGTAGGCGAGGTGGTGGCGGTCAATGGCGACGAAATCGCCCCGCGGCACCTTGCGGATACCATAGACGGGGAAACACACCGCCTGAAAAAGCGCGACGGTGATGTCGAGCAGCACGATCGGCACGATCAGGCCATAGACCAGCGGCGCGGCAAGCGTTTTCAGCGCCCCGGATTCGCGAAGGAAGCGCCCGACGCTGCGGCGCATGGCGCGATGCGCCGCAATGGTGGCTTTTTCGAAACGCACCCGGTGACGGTCCAGCAGGTAGCCGGCCCGTTCCCGCCGTTTGCCCAACTCGGCCTCGATCTCATCTTCCAGCGTCCGCAGCCGTCCGATAAGGTCCGTCAGGGTGTCGTTCATGGCCGTTTCGCCTTTTCTGTGGTTCGGTGAAAGAGGATAGGCCTGCGCTCGCCGGTGGGCCAGCACGTTTGAGTGAAGGGGCGGAACGCGCTGGTGCTTTTTCCCGCCGCCGGAATCCACTATGGTTCGCAAAACCAACCAAAAGGAACGGAACCGCCCACAATGAAAAATATAAAAGCCCTTTGCGTCTTCTGCGGCTCACGCGCCGGGACCGATCCGGCCCACGCCGAGGCCGCCGAAAGCCTTGGCCGCATGATGGGCGAGCGCGGCATCAGGCTGGTCTATGGCGGCGGCGGCATCGGATTGATGGCCGTGGTCGCCAACGCGGCGGTGGCGGCGGGAAGCGACGTGGTCGGCGTCATCCCCGAATTCCTGCGCGCCTATGAGGTCGGCGTGGTGGACGGCGCAAGGGAGGTCGTTGTGCCTTCCATGCACGAACGCAAGGCCCGCATGTTCGAAAAGGGCGACGGCTTCGTCATCCTGCCCGGCGGCCTCGGCACACTGGACGAATTCATCGAGATCACCACCTGGAAGCAGCTTCAGCAGCACCGCAAACCTATCGTGCTGATCAACGTCAACGGCTATTGGGATCCGTTCCTCGCCACCATCGACCGCGTGGTGGATGGCGGCTACGGCCACCACAAGGTGCGCGAACTGTTCACCGTTGTCGAAGATGTGACGGGCGTGTTCGACGCGCTGGCCGATGCCCCGGAACCGGACGAAATCGTCCTGACAAGTCATCTGTGAAAATGGCGAAGGTTCACCGCTTCCCGCTTTTTCTCATGCTCCTGCTTTTGCTGGCTGCGCCGGTTCGCGCCGATGATGCGGCGGGTGTGCTGAAGACGATCAAGGTGATGGATGGGGTCTATGCCTTTGTCGGTCCACTGGGCGACCGGGATGCGGAAAACCTCGGTAACAACGCCACTTTTGGCGCGGTGGTGACGGAAGCCGGTGTGGTCCTGATCGACCCCGGCGGCAGTGCGAAAGGTGCGGCGATGGTCGAGGCGGCGGTCATGGCGGCCACCGGAAAGCCCATCGTCACGGTCATCAATACCGGCGGACAGGACCACCGCTGGATGGGCAACGGGTATTTCAAGGCGAAGGGCGCGACGCTGGTCGCCAGCGCGGCCGCCGTGGCGGACCAGAAGGCGCGGTCGAACGATCAGCTTCTGGGGCTGGAATCGCGCCTTGGGGTCGAGGGACTGGCCGGGACCGACCCGGTTCATGCCGATGTGGACAAGGGCGACCGGGTGTTCGAAGGCTCGCTGAACATGACCATCGGCGGCGTCGATTTCCTGATGCGCAACGTCGGCCCTGCGCACACGCCGGGCGACAGCTTCGTCTGGGTGCCGGGCAGGCGGATCGTGTTCACCGGCGACATCGTCTATGTGGAACGGATGCTGGGCGTGCTGCCGTTCTCGCGCACGGCGACATGGCTCGACAGCTTCGACGCGCTGGCCTCGCTGGGCGTCGTACAGGTCGTGCCAGGTCATGGAAGCCCGACCACACTGGGCAAGGCGCGGATGGAAACCCGCGCCTATCTGGCCCATCTGCGCGCCGAGGTTCGCAAGGTTCTGGATGCGGGCGGCGGGATCGAGGAAGCCACCGCCATCGACCAGTCGGCTTTCGCGCATCTGAAAAACTTCGATACGCTGTCGCGGCGTAATGCGCAGGCCACATTCATCGAGATGGAATTCGATTAAGGGGATAAGCCGCCATGACCATGTTCGAGGGCTTCGAGCAGACCTTCGTCGATACGGGCGAGGTGACCATCAACGTGATGAAGGCGGGCAAGGGGCCACCCCTGCTGCTGCTGCATGGCTATCCCCAGTGCCACGTCATGTGGCATCGGGTCGCGCCGAAGCTGGCCGAAAATTTCACCGTCATTTGCACCGACCTGCGTGGCTATGGCGATTCCGGCAAACCCGAAGGCGACGAAACCCACTATGCCTATTCCAAGCGCGCCATGGCCGAGGATCAGGTCCGGGTGATGGAGGCGCTGGGACACAGCCGTTTCATGGTGGCCGGTCACGACCGGGGCGGGCGTGTCGTGCATCGCATGTGCCTCGATCACCCCGAACGGGTGACGAAGGCCGCCGTCCTCGACATCGCGCCGACGCATACCATGTTTCGCACCATGGCGATGGAACAGGCCATGGGCTACTACCACTGGCTTTTCCTCGCCCAGCCCCACCCCCTGCCGGAAAAGATGATCGAAGCCGATCCGGACTTCTACCTGTTGTGGAAAATCGGCGCGTGGAGCGGCAGCGATGGGCGCGATACCGG
>JAPHTL010000351.1 GCA_026193355.1 Rhodospirillales bacterium | reverse complement strand
GTCAGGCCGTATTTCAAACAGTGCATGCCGCCGGAATTCTCGGCCACATTGCCGCCAATGGAACAGGCGATGCGACTGGAAGGATCAGGCGCGTAATAGAAACCGTTGCCGGCTACCGCATCCGTTATCGCCTTGTTGGTGACGCCCGGCTGAACGACCACGCAGCGGTTGTCGTAATCGATTTCCAGAATACGGTTGAGTTTGCCCAGGCCCAGCGTGATGGCATCGGCCAGCGGCAGCGCCCCGCCCGAAAGGCCGGTTCCCGCGCCGCGCGGCACGATCTTGACGCCCTCTTCATGGCAGTAGCGCAGGACGCGGGCCACCTGTTCCGCCGTTTCCGGCAGGGCGACGATCAGCGGCATCTGGCGATAGGCGGACAGGCCGTCGCATTCGTAGGCCCGCAGTTCATCATCGTCGATAATGACGCAGTCGGCGGGAAGCATCGCGCGCAAACGCGTGGCGATCCCGGCGCGCCGCGCGATGACCTTGGCATCCGGTTCGGGCATCTTCATCCGCGGGTCCTCTTCGTCAGTTCCCCGATCCGGTCAAAACCGGAACCGGCGTTACGCCACCTTTGCAATCGCCTCGGCCATGGCGACCAGTCGCCTGGCGCTTTCAACATGAAGGTTTTCGATCAGTTTTCCTTCAACCAGAAGAACACCCTTGCCGGCCTTCTCCGCCTCGGCATGGGCGGCGATGATCTTGCGCGACCAGGCAACTTCGGCTTCCGACGGGGCGAAGGCCGTGTTTGCCGCATCCAGTTGCTTGGGATGGATCAACGTCTTGCCGTCAAAACCAAGCTCCACACCTTGACGGCAGGCATACTCGAAACCTTCGGAATCATCCAGATCAAGGTAAACGCCATCAAGGATGGCAATCCCCGCGGCCCGCGCCGCCAACATGCACAGACCCAGCGACGTGATCATCGGCAAACGGTCGCGTGTATGCGCGCAGTACAGATCCTTGGCCAGATCGGAGGTTCCCATGACAAACCCACCCATGCGCGGGGTTGAATCGGCAATTTCCTCGGCATGCAACATGCCACGCGGCGTTTCCATCATGCACCAGATGGCAAGGCTGTCCGGGGCGCCGGCGGCCTGCAAAATGGCTGCCGCCTGACGGACCATATCGGCGCTTTCTATCTTTGGCAGAAGCACCGCGTCCGCCCCGCTGGTCGCCGCGGCGACAATGTCATCATGTCCCCAGGGCGTGTTCAGTCCGTTGATCCGGATAAAAATCTCGCGATGTCCGTAACCACCCGCACCAACCGCCTCGCAGACTTGCGCGCGCGCCACTTCCTTGGCGTCGGGGGCGACGGCGTCCTCAAGGTCGAGAATCAATGCGTCGGCGCCAAGTGTCCGGCCCTTTTCAAGCGCGCGGGGGTTCGAACCCGGCATATAAAGAACGCTGCGGCGGGGGCGTGCTGTGGTCGGCATCGTTATCTCCAGTAATTAACAAAATCCGGCTTCGCGATCCTCGCGACAAATCGCTGTCCGGGTTGGCCTCTGTTCTCCAAAGCCACCCGAACAGGCAGGTATCGGGCATACCATGACCGAAGCGCCGTTGGAACCGCCAATTCCGACCTTTTGCACGGCAACAGGGACACCCCGATATTGACACTTGCCGCAGACCCTGAAAATATTGCTGGAAATCATTTTCACGATACGGAAATGGCCCGCACCTTGCGGCAGGCGGGAGCAACACCCATGACGACAGTCACGAAGAAAACAGAAGGCAAACCTGCCAGAAAACGCGCGAAAGCCGCCCGGCCCGCGGATCGGAAGGCCCGCGCGGAAACCGGTGGGCGCGAACGATCCGGACAGGTTCAATCCCTTTCGCGCGCCCTTTCGATCCTTGACGCGCTTGCCCAGAACGAAGGCGGCCTGACCCTGACGGAAATCGCCCATACCGTTACGCTTGCCCCATCGACCACGCACAGGCTTCTCACCACCCTTCAACAGGAACGCCACGTCCGTTTCGACCGGGACCGTGGCCTTTGGCAGGTTGGCGTACAGGCCTTCGTCATCGGAAACGCCTTTATCCGTTCGCGCGATATCGTCGCCATGGCGCGGCCCTTCATGCGCCAATTGATGGAGACCAGCGGCGAAACGGTGAACCTTGCCGTCACCGATCAGGGTGAAGCCGTCTATCT
>JAPHTL010000259.1 GCA_026193355.1 Rhodospirillales bacterium | reverse complement strand
TTGAAGCACCAGACCGCCGTATAGGAGCCAACGCCCAGAAACGCCGCGTGTCCGAAGGACAGGTAGCCGGTCAGGCCGAACAGGATGTTGAAGCCGATGGCGAAGATGCCGAAAATCGCGATTTTCTGCAGCAGATCGGGGTAGGACGCGCCGATAAGTTCCAGCCAGATCGGCATCGTCAGAACGGCCGCCGAGAAGCCGAGCATCAGCACAAGATCTTTGTTTTTGCTTTGAATGCGCATGGGTCAGTCCTCCATCACGCCCTTGCGGCCCAACAGGCCACGCGGACGAAGCAGCAGGATCGCCACCGCCACAAGGTAAATGATGATCTGGTCGATACCGGGGAAAACCTGTTTGACCGCATTCATGGAAGAGAAGGACTCCAAAACGCCCAGCAGGAACCCGGCCGCCACGGCGCCGGGCAACGAGCCCATGCCGCCGACCACAACCACAACGAAAGACAGCACAAGAAGCTCCATGCCCATGTGATAGTCCGGCGGCACAATGGGCGTGTACATGACGCCAGCCAGTCCCGCCACGACGGCGGCCAGGGCAAACACGATGGTGAAGCGGCGCTGGATGTTGATGCCCAGAAGGCCCACGGTATCCCTGTCCGCCATGCCGGCGCGTACGACCATGCCGTAGGTCGTAAACTGCAGGAACGCGAAGACGCAGCCGATGATGAAGACGGAGAACATGAGATAGATCAACCGCCACAAGGGGTAATGCAAGGTGTCGCCCAACCCGAAGATCATGCCTACCGCCGCGCTTCCCGAAACGATATCGGGGGTCGACTGGGGAATGGGGTTGGCGCCGAAATAGTGCTTGACGATTTCCTGCAGCACGATGGCCAGGCCAAAAGTCACCAGAATCTGTTCGGCATGCGTGCGCTTGTAGAAAAAGCGGATCAGGCCGCGCTCCATGGCGATGCCGACCAGAACCATGAACGGGATCGCTATCAAGATGGAAATGGGTACCGACCAGTTGATGATGGCCGTTCCTATATCGCCCCACCAGATCTCGAGATAGGGGATCTCCTTATAGGCTTCAAAAAATTTGATGCTTGGGTCTCGGACCTTCTGGGAAATGCTCAGAACCTTGTTCACGGCAACGGCGCAAAAGGCGCCCAGCATGAACAGCGCGCCATGCGCAAAGTTCACAATTCCAAGTGTTCCGAAAGCAAGCGTCAGGCCAAGGGCAATCAGCGCGTAAGCCGCACCCTTGTCCAACCCGTTGAGTATCTGAATAAAAATGGCGTCCATAATGCACCGGGTTAATTGCTCGGCGTGCCGTCTTTGCACGCCTGAAATTCAGGTTCTGGTCCAGAGGGTTGTCATATCGGTCAAGCTGCGGCGCCGATCACCTTAAGTGACCGGCGCCGCGATTGACTGATGCGAATTGGCCTCAGATCGGGCCAAGTTCGCCGCCGAACATTTCGGCGGGATATTCCACCTGCGAACGCGGCACGATCTGTTCCACGTTGAGCAAGTCGAACTGGGAGGTCGGGTTCGGGTTGCCCCGCACGACCAGAACGTCCTTGAAGCACTGGTGGTCGGCGGCGCGGTATTCGGTCGGACCGTTGCCCATGCCGTCGAACTTGAAGCCTTCCAGCGCCGGGATCACGCCGGCCGGCGCGAAGGTGCCGGCACGTTCGCAGGCGTCCGCATACAGCAGCGTCTGGACGTAGCAAGTTTGGGCGGCCATCGACGGCGGCTGACCGTATTCAGCGCCGAACGACTTGACGAACGCCTGGGAGCCGGCGTCGGTCAGCTTCCAGTTCCAGTTGGTGGAACCGAGGATGCCCTTGATGTTGTCGCCGGCGCCCTGCGCCATCAGGCGCGAGAACAGCGGAACGACGATTTCCCATTGCTTGCCGGTCTTCGCCATCTTGTTGCGCAGGTCGAACTGAACGGCGGAGCTGAGCGAATCCACCATGTTCTTGCCATAGTGGTTCAGGACCAGCACGTCGGCGTCGGAGTTGATCGCCTGCGTGATGTACGACGAGAAGTCCGTCTGTTTCAACGGTGTGCGAACAGGCGCAACCGTGCTCCAGCCCAGCTTTTCCGTCGCGTTCTTGATCGACTCTTCCTGGGTCCAGCCCCAGGTGTAGTCGGCGGTCAGGTGATAGGCGCGGCGGTCCTTGCCGAATTCCTTCTCCAGCACCGGGGCCAGTGCCTGGCCGGACATGTAGGCGTTGAAGAAGTGGCGGAAGCCATAACGCTTCTTGTCCTTGCCCGTGGTGTCGTTGGAGTGGGTGAGGCCGGCCATGAAGATGATCTTCGATTCGTTGCAGAGGCTCTGCACCGCGACGGCCACGCCGGAGGACGAGCCGCCGGTGATCATCAGAGCGCCCTTGTCGATCATGTTCTTGGCGGATGCGCGCGCGGCATCGGACTTGGTCTGGGTATCACCGGTCAGGTATTCGACCTTCTTGCCCAGGACGCCGTTGCCCTTGAGCGCCAGCGGCTTCATGGTGTTGAGCATGCCGCCATCGCCTTCACCGTTGAGGTGCTTGACGGCCAGCTTGTAGGCACGCAGTTCGTCGGCGCCTTCTTCCGAATACGGGCCGGTCTGCGGCACGTTGAAGCCCAGCTTGATCGATTTGGCGTTGCCCGGATTGTTCAAGAAATCCGCAGCGAAGGCATCCTTGAAGAAGAATGTGGGGGTGACAAACGCAGCGCCGGCAAGGGCGGACCCTCCCTTGAGCACGCCGCGTCGGGTGAATTTGTTGTTGAAATCCGTCATTCCAGTTGATCTCCCAGTTATGGTTGCCATTTCAGGGGCGAAATTTCCCGTCCGCGCGGTGTTTGTAACCGTGGTGGCAACCCGTTTTTATACGGGTCTTCTACTCTATGATGGAAACTTTAGTACCCGTTTCTCTTGGTAGTGGTTGAGACCCGACATCGGCCCCCATATTTCATAAGCGGTTTCAACCTGTCAATCGCAGGAGGCATGTTTTCGGGATAATTTTTTGAAAATTGCTGTGAATTTCACAATGCGGGGGTGAAAAAACGGAATGGTCTTACCAATTAAGCCGGAAATTGAGTTGATTTTCATTGCCATGACCCGATAACGTCCGCCTCGGCGGGTGACGTTGACGGCCCG
>JAPHTL010000059.1 GCA_026193355.1 Rhodospirillales bacterium | reverse complement strand
TCGCCAAGGAAGACCATACCCATCCCCGCGCCCAGTGCCGGGGTCAGGTAGACGAACTGCCCGGCCATATTGGCGCCGACCTCGTGCACCGCCCTGTTCCAGAACACATAGGAAAGCACGGAGGGGAAAACACCCACATAGAGCAGAGCCATGATGCTGGTCGGCTTCCAGACGATGGCCGCGCCACTCGACAGCTCCCAGGCATAGATGGGGGCAATCAAAACAATCCCGATGATGATCGTCGCGGTAAGGAACGCCAATGCGGGCAACCCTTCCGGCCTTTTCCTCAGCAACACCGAATAGAGCGCCCATGACAAATTGGCGAAAAGGATGATCAGATCGCCGTGATTCAGACTAAGCCCCACGAAAGACCCGAGATCGCCACGGGTAATGATCACGATGACCCCAAACAGCGAAACCGCGATTCCAGTCGCCTGCGCCCAACCCACCGCCGTTCTGAAAAGTATCCACGACAGGGCGACGATCAACACCGGCATGGCCGCAGCGACGAGCGATGCGTTGATCACCGTCGTTTGTTGCAACCCGAGATAAAGCAGGGTGTTGAAGGCGACGACGCTCAACACGGAAAGGGCCACAATGATCGGCCAGTTACGCCGCACCACATGACGCGACCGCCACAGGGCGGGAATGCCGAACGGTCCGATGATCACAAGGGCCAGTACCCAGCGCCAGAACGACAGCGCCACCGGCGGCACGTCGCCGACGAACCCGCGCGCCACCGTCGAGTTGCCGGCCCAAAAGGTTACAGCAAGGAAAAGCAGCAGGTAAGGAGACAGCAGGGCGCTAGGCAGACGGTTCACGATGACGGCGACTCCAGAATCTGGCGACAAGTGCGACGGCACTTTAGTTGGCAATTGGCGGTCGGGCGACCGTCCACCGGGTTTCGTCTGCTTTGTATTCTGTGAAAATGATCGCCGAATTACGACCCGATGTATTGCGTGATATCGACATCGTCAAGCTGCTCGGGCTTCAGGAAGGACTTTGCGTAGTCGATATGAACGCCCGATTCGAGGAACAGCTTGAAAAGATCCTTGTCGATGTGGGCGTCCTTGGCCATGAAGCTCATGATCTTGACCGCTTCACTCAGCTTCTTGGCTTTCTTGTAGGGCCGATCCGATGCAGTGAGGGCCTCAAAAATATCGGCGATTGCCATGATCCGCGCGGTAACCGACATGCTTTCCTTGCTCAGTCGGCGCGGATACCCCGTACCGTCCATTTTCTCGTGATGGCCGCCAGCGTATTCCGGAACGCGTTTCAGGTGCCTGGGGAAAGGAAGCTGTTCGAGCATCACGATGGTCTGGATGATGTGCTCGTTGATCTTGAACCGTTCTTCCTCGGTCAGCGTCCCGCGTTTGATGATCAGGTTGTAGACCTCGCCCAGATTGTAGAGGTTTTCGGGAACATCCATCTCGAACCCGCCGGCGTTGTAGTCGGGCGCATTGTAGGGGCGCGGGATCAGATGATCCTTCCGGTCGGCCAAGAGGTGTTCCTCAACCGGAAGCGGCTTGTGGGGCACGCCGTCATAACGTTCAAGTTCCGTATGGGACAGGCCCAGGCGATCATCAATGGTTCGCACCCAGGTCTCTCCGGCAATGCGTCGCACCCGCTCGATATCGGCGTCATCCATGAACTCGCCGCCGATATTGGCATCGGCAATAAAGCGGAAGTCATCATCCAGCTGGACAATCCGCGCATCAAAAGCGGCTTTAAGCGTTTCGGGGTCGCCCTCGCCCGCGTTCAGTGCCTTGAGGTAGGCGATTTCAGCATCGCGTTTGAGAACTTCGAAGCGTGTGCGCACCTCATGGATACGGTTGTAGATGGTTTCCAGCTTGGTCGCCTTGTCGACCACATATTCAGGCGTCGTGACCTTGCCGCAATCGTGCAGAAGCGATGCGATGTTCAACTCGTACCGGTCATCCTCGCTGAACGTGAAGTCGGCAAAAGGCGCGTTGGTGGCATTGCCTGCGGCCTCGCTTAACATGCGCGCCAGTTCGGGCACACGCTGACAGTGGCCTCCGGTGTAGGGGGACTTGGCGTCGATCGCGCCCGCAATCACTTCGATGAAGGCGTCCAGCAGCTTTCGCTGGGCCTCCATGAGCTGCTGGTTGTTGAGCGCCACCGCGGCCTGCGAGCTGAGCGATTCGATCAGGGGCTGCGAGATATGGCTGAACCGGATCACCTCACCCGTTTGCCAGTCCCGGGCGTTGATCAACTGCAAGACGGCGATGACCTCACGGTCCCGGTCCTTCAGCGGAACGGTCAGGAAGGATTTCGACCGATAGCCCGTCGTCTTGTCGAAGGCACGGGTGCCCGAGAAATCAAAGCCTTCTTCCTCATAGGCGTCGGGAATATTGACCGCCTCGCCACTGATCGCCACATGGGTGGCGACATTGCGATGGTTTGGCTCCCCCGTTTCAGGATTGTACATGTTGAGCGGCGGGAAGGTGATCGCCTTGCCCGTCTTTCCGCCCATGGCGATGCCCAGAATGTCGTTGTGCACGATGGTGAAATCGAGTTTGTCGTCGTGGCTCCTCAGATAGAGGGTGCCCCCTTCGGCATTGCAGATCTCCTTCGCCTCAAGGAGAATTTTTTCCATCAGGCGGTCGTGATCGTGCTCGGCCGAAAGCGAAATGCCGGTTTCGATGAGCTGCTGATAGACGAGCTGATTGTCGATTGCCACGCCCGCCTGCGCAGCCAATGCATCGATCAGCGATCGCGTATAGCGGTCAAAACGTGCCGGCTCACCCGTCTTCGGATTCTGGGCGTTGAGGACCTCCAGAACGCCGATGGTCACGCCCTGGCGACTGATCAACGGAACCGCATAGACGGAACGGGTCTCGTAACCGACCATCTTGTCCAGTTCACGAGTCCCGGAACAGTCCACTTTCGTTTCAGACGCCACATCGGGGACGTGAATCGTTTCCTGGTCCAGCGCTGCACGGGTCGCCACGGTCGTATAGTTGGGCTTCCCCGTTTCCGGATCGTACAGCGCCAGGGGCGGAATGTTTATCGGCGTATCCGTGCTGCCGCCCATCAGCAAATCCTTCGACTTGCTGTGCAAAAGGACGAACTTCAGATTGTCGCCATCACGCAGATAAAGCGTACCACCATCGGCATTGGCCAACCTGCGGGCTTCGAACACAACCCGCTCGACCAGAACGCTGGGGTCCTGCTCGGTGGTCAGCGAAACGCCGGTCGACACGACCCGCTGATGCAGGCCGAGGTTTTCCATGAGGCCACCGGCCTGGGCGGCGAGAATTTCCACAAGCCGCTGCCCGTGCTTCGAAAAGGCGATCGTCTTTCCGGTGACCGGATCCTTGGCGTTGGCCAGTTGCAGGACGCCGAGCACCTGATCGCGGGAATCCCGGATGGAAACGGCCAGAAGCGATTTTGTCACATAGCCGAAGCGCTTGTCGAATTTGGCGCATGTCGATGAATCAAGGTTCGGGGCTTCGTGGACATCGGCTGTGTTGACCGTAACCCCCTCAAGGGCCGCCTTCACGGGCGGGGACAACGCCATGATGGCGCTTTTCGGGCGGTTCAGGGAAATGCCCGGCATTCCAAGGTCTTCTTCGCCGCGCCGTGAATACGCGATTTTCAGGGAATCGATCTGAACGATCCCATAGAGCAGATCGTCGTTATCACCACGATCCAGGAAAACGGCCGTGTCGGCGTTGCAGAACCGTTTTGCCGCGAGCAGGACAATATGCCCCAGGCGTCCAAGGTTGCGCTCGGACGAGAGGGCAATATTGATGTCGGCAAGTTCCCGGTAGAAATGATCGAGATCCGGAACTGCCTCCCCCTTGTTATTCGCATCAGAGTTCCCGGACACGGCTATCCTTTCTGGGCATAGGAACAAACTCATTACCGGGGCTTTTCGACGGCGGATTCTTTCTTGTTCTTTTTGGCAAGTCCGCGGTTCGGTCGAGGGGATTCTATGCATCTGCGCGCATTCTTGCAAACATATCAATAAATACAAGCCTATGTCCCTAACGTTTATGTGGATTAGGGGCCGGGAAACGGGTTGACGCAGGACACCGGATGCGGCGTCATGGGGGACCCTTTTCAAAGACAGGAATCTGAACACCCATGCCCTTTTCGTCACTTCGCGATTTCATGGACCGCCTGGAGAACGAAGGACGGCTTGTGCGCGTCACACAGCCCGTTTCGCCCGTGCTCGAGATGACGGAAATCCAGACAAGGCTGCTGGACGAAGGCGGCCCGGCAGTGCTGTTCGAGAATGTGGTGCGCGACGACGGAACACCTTATGGCATACCGGTTCTTGTCAACCTGTTCGGCACCGTTGAGCGGGTCGCATGGGGGATGGAGCGCGAACCAGCGCAATTGCGCGAAATCGGTGAAACACTGGCTTTCCTGCGACAGCCCGAGCCGCCGGGCGGCTGGCGCGAAGCCATGGAAATGCTGCCGCTGCTCAAGACTGTCATGTCCATGAAGCCGAAGACCGTCGGAAAGGCGCCCTGTCAGGAAGTGGTCCTTCAGGGCGACGACATCGACCTTTCGCAGCTGCCGATCCAGACCTGCTGGCCCGGCGAACCTGCCCCGTTGATCACTTGGCCACTGGTCGTCACCCGCGGGCCGCAGGGCGGCGAGACGGGCGGGCGACGCGAGGACGATTTCAACCTGGGCATCTATCGCATGCAGGTGACGGGGAAGAACACGACCCTGATGCGGTGGCTGAAACACCGGGGCGGCGCACAGCATCACGCCCGCTGGAAGAAAGAGCGAAGCGGTGAATCCTTCCCCGCCGCCGTCGTCATCGGCGCCGATCCCGGAACCATCCTTGCCGCCGTAACGCCGGTCCCCGACACCCTGTCGGAATACCAGTTCGCCGGCTTGCTGCGCGGCGAGAAGGTGGAGCTTGTGGACTGCAAGACCGTGCCGCTGAAGGTTCCAGCCAGTGCCGAGATCGTGCTCGAAGGCCATGTTTCGCTGGATGACTATCAGGATGAAGGCCCCTACGGCGACCACACCGGGTTCTACAATTCGGTGGAAAAATTCCCCGTTTTCACCATCACCGCCATCACCCGGCGGCGCGACCCCATCTACCTTTCAACCTTCACCGGCCGGCCGCCCGACGAACCGAGCGTTCTGGGCGAAGCGCTGAACGAGGTTTTCATCCCGCTGCTGGTCCAGCAGTTCCCCGAGATCGTCGATTTCTGGCTGCCGCCGGAGGGGTGTTCGTACCGCATCGCCGTGGTTTCCATCCGCAAGGCCTATCCCGGCCATGCCAAGCGGGTGATGATGGGCGTGTGGTCGTACCTGCGGCAGTTCATGTACACCAAG
>JAPHTL010000204.1 GCA_026193355.1 Rhodospirillales bacterium | reverse complement strand
GACGATATCGAACGGTGCGTGGTTCGTGCTGACAACGCACTCTACGAGGGCAAGGAGGCCGGCCGCAACCGGGTCGTCGCGGCCAGCGTTCAGGGGCAGCATCACCGGTTCATGCCCTGCCCGGCGTTTATGTGGCGGGTGAAATGCTGGATTGGGGCGCGCCGACCGGCGGCTATCTGATCACGGCGTGCATGGCCACCGGAAGGTGGGCGGGCGAAGCGGTGGGAAAGACGTTCCTTATTTAAAATTTTGGGAGGAAACGGGGCGCGGTTCAGCTATACCCCCCTATTATCCTTGTTACCTCCCGCCCCCCCCACGGGACGTCCATTTGGAGAGACAATTTGAACACCGTATTCTGGTCCCGCTTGCGCCGGGAATGGTTCGGCAACATGCGCGGCGACGTGCTGGCCGGCATCGTCGTTGCCCTGGCCCTGATCCCCGAAGCCATCGCCTTTTCCATCATCGCGGGCGTGGACCCCAAGGTCGGGCTGTACGCCTCCTTTTCCATCGCCGTGATCACTGCCATCGCGGGCGGACGCCCGGGCATGATTTCCGCCGCGACCGCCGCCACGGCGGTGTTGATGGTCACGCTGGTCAAGGACCACGGCCTGCAATACCTGCTAGCCGCGACGGTGCTTGCGGGCCTGTTGCAGATCGCCGCCGGATTCATGAAGCTTGGCAGCCTGATGCGGTTCGTGTCGCGATCCGTCATCACCGGCTTCGTCAATGCGCTGGCAATCCTGATTTTCCTCGCCCAGCTTCCCGAACTGACGAGCGTGCCCGAACTGACCTACGTCATGGTCGCAGGCGGGCTGGCGATCATTTACCTGTTCCCCTACGTGACCAAGGCCGTCCCCTCGCCGCTAATCTGCATTCTCGCGCTGACGGCCGTGTCCATCACCCTTGGGCTTGATGTGCGCACGGTCGGCGACATGGGTGAACTGCCCTCGACCCTGCCGGTATTCCTGCTCCCCGACATTCCCCTCAACTTTGAGACCTTGGGGATTATTCTGCCTTACAGCGCCGCAGTCGCCGCCGTGGGTCTTCTGGAATCGCTCATGACCGCGACCATCGTCGACGACCTGACCGACACCCCCAGCAACAAAAACCGCGAATGCATCGGGCAGGGTCTGGCCAACACGGCCACGGGCTTCATCGGCGGCATGGCGGGATGCGCCATGATCGGCCAGTCGATCATCAACGTGAAATCCGGCGGGCGCGGGCGTCTTTCGACGTTCACCGCCGGAATGTTCCTGTTGTTCATGATCGTCGTACTGGGCGAGTGGGTGAAACAAATCCCCATGGCGGCGCTGGTCGCCATTATGATCATGGTGTCGATCGGCACGTTCAGTTGGTCGTCGATCAAGAACCTCAAGGATCATCCGCGCAGTTCCTCGGTGGTCATGGTGGCCACGGTCGTCGCCGTGGTTGCCACGCACAATCTGGCGATCGGCGTCCTGACCGGGGTATTGCTGTCGGGCATCTTCTTCTCGTGGAAGATTTCCCAGATATTCAGGATTACGTCCACTACGTCCGACGACGGCGCAAAACGCACCTATCTGGTCGAGGGCCAGGTGTTCTTCGCTTCCACGGATGAGTTTTCACGGGCGTTCGACTTCAAGGAGGCGCTGGAGGACGTCATCATCGACGTCAGTCACGCCCATATCTGGGACATTTCCAGCGTGGCCGCCTTGGACATGGTGATCCTGAAATTCCGCCGCGAAGGGGCGAATGTCGAGGTCATCGGCCTCAATGAAGCCAGCGAAACGATTGTCGACAAACTCGCCATTCACGACAAACCCGGCGCGCTCGATCGCCTGATGGGCCATTAAGGGCCGAAAGGAGACATTCCATGAAAAAATTGATCGCCTTGCTGGATGGGTCCGTTTACGCGACAAGCGTTTGCGATCATGCGGCGTGGGTCGCCAGGCGCACCGGGGCCGCAGTGGAACTGCTCCACGTTCTGGGGCGTCACGGTGTTTCCAGCGAGACCTCGGACCTGAGCGGCAACATCGGCCTGGGCGCGCGCACGGCGCTGATGGATGAACTGAGCGAACTGGACGCGCAGCAGTCAAAGCTGTCGCAAAAACGTGGCCGCGCGATCCTGGAGGACGCCAGGGATCGTTTGGCCCAGGCGGGCGTCACGGACGTGGCGTTGAAGTTGCGTCACGACGACATTCTCGAAACCATCGAGGAGTTCGAGACTCACGGCGATCTGATCGTCGTTGGCAAGCGCGGCGAGGCTTCTGACTTTGCGAAAATGCATCTGGGCTCCAACCTGGAGAGGATCGTCCGCTCCAGCCACAAGCCCATATTGGTGGCGTCGCGGGAATTCAAACCGATCGAGAGCTTCCTGCTTGCCTTCGACGGCGGAACGAGCGCGTTCAAGGCCGTGGATCACATCGCCGCCAGCGACACCTGCAAAGGCCTTGATTGCCACCTGTTGACCGTGGGCAAGGACAATCCCGACATCCGCCGAAAAATCGACGAAGCGTCCCAGCGCCTGTCTTCCGCCGGGTACAATGTGACCCCGGAAATCGTGCCGGGGGAGCCGGAAGCGGTGATTTGCGAAACGAGCAGGAAGCACGCCGTCGGCCTGCTGGTGATGGGGGCATACGGACACTCGCGCATCCGCAACCTGATCATCGGCTCCACCACCACGGAGATGATCCGGTCGTGCATGACGCCGGTGATGTTGTTTCGGTGACCTTGGTTATGTTGAGCCAGATTGGGGACACGCGTAACAAGAACACCCAACCGCCCAGTTATTTCTGGCTAAGCCGTTGTTTTTATTGGTTGCGGGGAGAGGATTTACTGTACTGATCCTCCGTTCCTAACATACACGGTGGACCGGTCAGTGGGGGCGGGTCAAAAGCGCGAACCCACTGCTGTATCCCATTGTCGTCCTCGCCTTGTCTACCGGCGCGCGGCAAGGTGAGATCCTTGCTATTGAATGGCCCCAGGTAGACTTTGCCCGCAACGTCATTCACCTGGACCAGATAAAGAACAACGAACGGCGCGCTCCGCCCTTGGTCGGCCATGCCTACGATCTTCTTCGTGAACTGCACAGCAAGCGCCGGTTCGATACGCACCTGGCGTTTCCTCGACCTGATGGCGAAAAGCCGGTCTATATCGTCAATGACTGGGACAAGGCCTTAGCCACAGCCGAAATCGAAGACTTTCGCTTCCACGACCTTCGCCATACGGCGGCGAGTTATCTCGCCATGAATGGGGCGACACTCGCCGAAATCGCCGAGATTCTTGGCCATAAGACGCTGCAAATGGTGAAGCGTTACGCTCACTTGAGCGAGCAACACACCGCCAGTGTCGTTGAACGGATGAACGAGAAGATGTTTTCAAAACAAGATCTCGGCATATTAAACTAGCCGCATAACATCTCGATAAACTAATGTTCACGCAACTTAATAGACTAATTTTCGCTCGTCATGTTATACTAATTTTCGCGCACCACAAAAAACTAGGGAAGCCACACAACAATGGCACAACCAGCGGAAAAATTAGCACAGGCTCTCGAAGCCCTTAAAACGGCGCAAGAAGGCGGTAAAATCGCTATCCGCACGGGCAATTTAACACGCCCACAACGTGAGCGGCTTGTTAAAAACGGGTTCCTGCAAGAAGTTATGAAGGGCTGGTACGTTCCCAGCCGCCCCGACGAAACTGCCGGGGAGAGCACCGCTTGGTATGCGTCATTCTGGGGGTTCTGCGCCCAGTACCTTGAATCTCGCTTTGGCGCGGATTGGTCTTTGTCCCCCGATCAATCTCTCAACCTCCACGCCGGTAACCGCACCGTACCGCGCCAGCTTCTCGTTCGCTCGCCTAAAGCGAAGAACAACGTTACGGGACTGCCTCACGAAACATCCGTTATGGATGTTAAGGGTGAAATCCCCAAAGGTGCGGATGCGCAAGAAATTGAAGGCTTGCGGGGGTATTCACTCCCTGCCGCTCTTATAGCCTGTTCCCCCAACTACTTTGTTCAAAACCCTACAGACGCACGCGCCGTTTTGACGACGTTTAGCGATGCGTCTGATCTCCTCCGCCTTTTACTCGGCGGTGGCCATAGTACGGTTGCCGGTCGCCTGGCCGGCGCATTTCGCAATATAGGACGCGACCGCATTGCGGATGACATTCTACAAACCATGAAAAGCGCGGATTTTGACGTCAGGGAAGCTGACCCCTTCGAAACGCAAATTCCTGTCTTTGTTGGTCACCGCGAAACATCGCCAATTGTGAGCCGTATTCGCCTCATGTGGCAGGCTATGCGCGAACCAGTCCTCGAATTATTTCCCGCCCCCCCCGGACTGCCGGGTGACGCCAAAACCTATCTTAAAGGTGTGGATGACAACTACGTCACAGATGCCTATCACTCTCTATCTATCGAGGGTTATCGTGTTAGCCACGATTTAATTGAGCGCGTTCGCAGTGGCAATTGGAATCCTGAAAACGACGCTGAAGACCGGGCGCATACCGACGCGCTCGCCGCGCGGGGATACTGGTTGGCGTTTCAGGCTGTTCGCAAAAGTCTCGAAAGAATTTTGAAAGGTGAAAATGCAGGCGACGTTGCCGATGACGGTCACCGTGAATGGTATCGAGAAATGTTCGCACCCAGTGTCATCGCGGGCATCTTGCGCCCCGCCGATCTGGCCGGGTATCGCAATGCTCAAGTTTACATTCGTCGATCCATGCATGTGCCGCCGCACGATGTTGCCGTGCGTGACGCTATGCCGACCTTCTTTGACCTCATCAGAAAGGAACAGGAACCTGCGGTCCGTATCGTTCTCGGCCATTTCATATTCGTCTACATCCATCCCTACATGGACGGCAATGGGCGCACGGGCCGCTTCCTCATGAACACCATGATGGCTTCAGGCGGATATCCGTGGACGGTCATCCCCGTAGAAGAACGCGCCGCATATATGAGCGCCTTGGAAGAGGCGAGCGTGAATCAGAACATTCGCCCATTTGCGTCATTTCTGGCGAAACAAGTTACCAAGGCCATGGCGCAACCAGTTTCTTAACTGTACTTATTTTGTGCCCAGACACAAACAACGCCCTAGCCGTTTCCAGCTAGGGCATTGTTTTTATTGGTTGCGGGGAGAGGATTTGAACCTCTGACCTTCAGGTTATGAGCCTGACGAGCTACCGGGCTGCTCCACCCCGCGTCAATTCGTATCAATCTCGTCTAAAGGGAAAAATATGGCCCTGCGGGCCGCGACCCTTCGGACGGGGATTGTTCATTGTGACTAGGTATTTTCCTTGATCGCGATCTGCTTTGAAGACCTGGCAGCGTCCTACTCTCCCACGCCTTAAGACGGAGTACCATTGGCGCTGAAAGGTTTCACGGCCGAGTTCGGGATGGGATCGGGTGGGGCACTTTCGCTATAACCACCAGGTCGTCAAAACAGACCGGATCAAGTATTTTCCTGTGTAT
>JAPHTL010000303.1 GCA_026193355.1 Rhodospirillales bacterium | reverse complement strand
TTGCCGCGCATGATCAGGCGCAGGCGAACACGATCACGCGGCGCATAGATGCGTCGCTGCCCCTTCCGTTCAGGCGACAGAAGACCTTCGTCCTCGTAGAACCTGATGGTCCTCGTTGTGACGTCGAATTCGCGGGCCAGATCGGCGATGAAAAAGCTCTCCCCCATGAGGAAAGACTATGTGCCGTTAACGTAAACGTAAATAGCAAACTGGCGAATCGGGATTCTCAGCGGCCAGATAGTGCGGAAAGATAGGACTTGAAATCAAGATCGCCACGAACAACGTCATCGACAAGAAATTCTGAGAACTCCTTGAAGCACTGCTCCATCGAGGCGTTGTCCGCAGAGCTAACGCATCTGTCGCGAACAGCCAAAGCACGGTCAAATAAAAAACTGTGATAAGCGGCGTGTTGCTCGTATCGCGGAAATCCGCATTTTCGCAAAATCGCTTCTTCACGTTTGAAATGACGGTTGGCAATCACCAGAAAATCTTCAAAAAGCGAACAGAACCGTTTGCGGTCATTCTTAGCAATAGCCCTTGAAACCTCGTCCAGGGTATCGAAGATTTCTTTGTGATCCTTGTCAATGGCCGGATGGCCTGTTTTCATGGATTCGACAAATTCCATGCTTTTCTCCGCTCTTCGTGCTTCATCCACGACCACACATAAAGGCAAGTGGGCAGAGCGGTAAAAAGTTTCAACGGTTATTGCGCCTCACATGAGGAAAATGGCCGCCAGGCCCAGGAAGGCGAAGAAACCGACAACATCGGTCACCGTGGTCAGGAACACGCTGGAGGCGACGGCCGGATCGACCCCCGCGCGTTCAAGGGCAAGGGGAATCGCCGCACCGGCGAGCCCGGCGACGACCAGATTGATAACCATGGCGGCTGCGATAACCAGGGCAATCGCCGTACTGTCAAACCAGAACAGCGCCACAGCGCCCGTCAGCACGGCGAAAAGAACGCCGTTGGCGCTGCCCACCAGAATTTCCTTGCCGATCACGCGCATGGCGTTGGTCGGCGTCAGTTCCTTGGTCGCCAGCGCCCGGACAGCGACGGTCAGTGTCTGGGTTCCGGCATTCCCGCCCATTGAAGCCACGATCGGCATGAGGACAGCCAAGGCGACCATCTGTTCGATGGTGGCATCGAACATGCCGATGATAAGCGACGCGAGAATCGCCGTTCCAAGATTGACAAGCAACCAGACGAAGCGCGAACGGGTGGTATCAATCACTGAGCTGTAGAAATCACCGGCAGGAACGCCGCCCAAACGCATGAAGTCTTCTTCGTGCTCTTCGTGGATAACGTCGACAACGTCGTCAACCGTGATGACACCGACAAGCCGTCCGTCATCATCGACGACGGGCGCGGAAACCAGATCGCGCTGGCGGAACATGAAGGCCACGTCTTCCTGATCCATGGTGGCCTGAATCAGGTCGAGGGACGTATCCATGATATCCGAGACCTTGACCGGACGTTTTGTCCGCATGGCCCGGCTGATCGAAACCATGCCGACAGGCCTGTGCGCGGGGTCGATAATGAAAATATCGTAGAAGTCCTCGGGCAGGGCGTCTTCATCCCGATCCGCCATCTCGCGCAGATAATCGATGATCTCACCAACGTTCCAGAAACTGGGAACGGCGACCAGTTCACGCTGCATGAGGCGACCGGCGCTGTATTCCGGATAGGAAAGCCCCTCTTCGATAAGGGCGCGATCTTCGGGGGGGATGGCGTCGAGAACGGCCTGTTGTTCGTCTTCTTCCAGTTCCTCGATGATCTGGATCGCGTCATCGCTGTCAAGTTCACGGACAAACCCGGCAAGATTTTCGATGCCGAGTTCGTCGATCAGTTCGTCTCGAACCGTCTCATCGAGTTCAGAAAACAGTTCCGGCGTGAGATTTTCACGAATATGCCCGAAAAGGCTTTTCCGCTGATCGGCGCTCAGCCGCTCGAAAAGATCGGCAAGGTCTGAATGGTGAAGGGGAAGGACAAGGACATTGACCTCGTCCCTGTCGCCGCGATCCAGGGCGTCGATGACCCTGCGCTCGAAGTCATC
>JAPHTL010000090.1 GCA_026193355.1 Rhodospirillales bacterium | reverse complement strand
TTGCCGTTGTCGAGCTTCTCGATCCCGTCGAACGTGCCGTACTGGCCGATCGCGGCGACGATCAGTTCGGCCTCGATCTCGAATTCCGTGCCTTCGCGCGGAATAGGCTTCATGCCGTCCATGTCGCATTCGCACATTTTCAACCCGATGGCGCGGCCCTCGGCGTTCTTGAGAACCTCAACCGGCATGACGCCGGTTTTCAGGGTGACGCCTTCGCGAAGCGCGTCCTCGACCTCGCGGTCGGAAGCGAACATCTTTTCGCGCGGGAACAGCGAGGTCAGGGTGACATCGCAGCCCTGGCGCGCGGACACGTCGGCGACGTCCATCGCGGCGCGGCCGAAGATAGCGTCCTCGACGTGGTCGATCTTGGTGGTCTGGATATGGCCAAGGCGACGGGCGACGGTGGCCACGTCAACCGAGGTGTCGCCACCGCCGATGACCAGGACCTTGCCGGTCACGTGCTGCAGGCGGCCTTCGTTGAAGGCGGCCAGGAAGGCGACGCCGGAAATGCAGTTCGATGCATCCCAGCCGGGAATCGGCAGGTCGCGACCGCCCTGGGCGCCGAGGCCCCAGAATACGGTGTCGAACTCCTTTTCCAACTGCTCCATGGAGATGTCGCGGCCCACCTTGGTCTTCATGCGGGTGGCGATGCCCATGTCGAGGATGCGCTTGATCTCGCCGTCGAGCACATCGCGCGGCGTCCGGAAACCGGGAATGCCGTAGCGCATCATGCCGCCCAGTTCCTCGTGATCGTCGAAGATGGTGACCGCATGACCCTTGCGCCGCAGGTGGAAGGCGGCCGACAGGCCGGCCGGGCCGCCGCCGATCACGGCGATCTTCTTGCCCGTTTCCTTTTCGGGTTTGGGGAAAGCGATGTTGTTCTCAAGCGCCCAGTCACCGACATACATTTCAACGGCGTTGATGCCGACGCGGTCGTCGACCTCGTTGCGGTTGCAGCCGTCCTCGCACGGGGCGGGACAGACACGGCCCATAACGGCGGGGAAGGGGTTGGCGGCGGTCATGCGCTCAAACGCATATTCCTGCCATGGTTTGTTCGGATCGGCGTGCTTGTCCTGGCCGCGCGCGATCGCCAGCCAGCCACGGATGTCGTGGCCGGAGGGGCAGCTGCCCTGGCAAGGCGCGGTCCTGTGTACGTAGGTCGGACACTTGTAGGACGTATCGCCCTTGAAAATCTTGTCCTGCCAGTCGCTCCACTGGTCATCGCCATCTTCGTAGCGTCGGAATGTCAGAGCTTGTTCAGTCATCGCGTCTTCCCATCTCCGTTTTCGGTTCCGTTTTCGGACCGTTGTTGTGTCCCCTTGTTCGCCTTTCAGGCGCTTGCGGGTTCCCCTATTCCTTGGTGCCCAGAAGGATCGCGTTGCTGACCAGCTGATGCAGGCTGACAACGGAATCCATCGGCATGTCGTAATAGGGCAGAACCTTGGTAAACTGGCTCTTGCAGATGGCGCAGATTGCCGCCATGTGCGTTACCCCCTTGTGCTTCACGACGTCGTTGAGCGCTTCCATGCGGGGCAGTGCGCCCTTTACGCGGAGCTCCATCAGATCGTCGGTCAGCAGTCCGCCACCACCGCCACAGCAGAAGGTCTTCTCGTGCGTGGTGTCGGGATTCATGTCCACAAAATGGTTGCATGAGGCCTTGATAAGCTCGCGCGGCAGGTGGAACTGCCCGCCCGGCGTGTCGCCCATGCGCGATGCGCGCGCGACGTTGCACGAATCGTGGAACGTCAGGACCATGTCGTCGTTGGCCGTCTTGTCCAGATTAAGGCCGCCACGCTTTATGAGGTCGGTGGTGAACTCGACGATGTGCTGGGGCACCGGGTACTTCGGGTCGAGGAAGTCCCAGGGGCCGGCAAGCGTGTTCAGGAAAGAATAGGCGACGCGCCATGCATGGCCGCATTCGCCGAACACGATCCTTTTTACGCCCAGATCGATGGCGGCCTTGCGGATACGCGCGGCAACCTTGTGCATCTGCTCGTAGGACCCGATGAACATGGCGAAGTTGGCGGCTTCGGAAGCGTAGGAACTGATCGTCCACGAAACGCCCGCCTGATGGAACACCTTGGCGTAACCGATCAGGCCATCGACATGGGGTTCGGCGAAGAAGTCGGCGCTGGGCGTCACCAGCAGGACATCCGCCCCGTGCACGTCGAGCGGGAACTTGACGGCAACGCCGGTCTCTTCCTCGACGTCTTCCTCAAGGCCCTCCAGCGTATCGGCCAGCGCCGGTTCGGGCAGGCCGAGG
>JAPHTL010000060.1 GCA_026193355.1 Rhodospirillales bacterium | reverse complement strand
GTCAGCCGCCCGTCGTCGAGCACCTGCAACAGCACGTTGAACACATCCGGGTGCGCCTTTTCGACCTCGTCGAACAGGACGACCTGATAGGGGCGACGGCGGACCGCTTCGGTCAGCGCGCCACCTTCCTCATAGCCCACATAGCCCGGCGGCGCGCCGATCAGGCGGGCCACGGTATGCTTTTCCATGAACTCCGACATGTCGATCCGCACCATCGCGGTTTCATCGTCGAACATGAACTGCGCCAGCGCCTTGGTCAGTTCGGTCTTGCCGACACCGGTGGGGCCAAGGAACAGGAACGAGCCTATGGGGCGGCTGGGGTCCTGTAACCCGGCGCGTGCACGGCGCACGGCCTGTGACACGGCGCGAACAGCCTCGGCCTGACCGATCACGCGCCGGCCAAGAACATCTTCCATGTGCAGCAGCTTGTCACGCTCGCCCTGCAGCATCCTTTCGACCGGCACACCGGTCCAGCGCGACACGACGGAGGCGATGTGCTCGTCGGTCACTGCCTCTTCCAGCATGCGGTGCTGCTCGCCCTGTTCGGCCTCGGCCATGCGCCTTTCAAGGTCTGGAATGCGCGAATACTGCAACTCACTGGCGTATTCCAGCCGGCCTTCGCGCAGCGCCTTATCAAGGGCCAGCCGCGCCTGTTCCAGTTCTTCCTTCAGCTTGTGCGCCTGCTCTATGGTCCGCTTTTCAGACTGCCATTCGGCGGTCAGGGCGTTTGACTTGTCTTCAAGCGCCGTCAGTTCCGATTCAAGCTTTGTCAGGCGATCCTTCGAACCCTTGTCGCTTTCCTTCTTCAGCGCCTCGCGCTCGATCTTGAGCTGGATGATCCGGCGATCCAGTTCATCGACCTCCTCGGGCTTTGAATCGACCTCCATGCGCAGGCGGCTGGCGGCCTCGTCCATCAGGTCAATGGCCTTGTCGGGCAGAAAGCGATCGGTGATGTAGCGGTTGGACAGGGTGGCCGCAGACACCAGCGCGCTGTCCGTTATGCGAACGCCGTGATGGACCTCGTATTTCTCCTTCAGGCCGCGGAGGATGGAGATTGTGTCCTCCACCGTCGGTTCGGCCACGAACACCGGCTGGAACCGGCGCGCAAGGGCGGCGTCCTTTTCCACATGCTTGCGGTACTCATTCAGCGTGGTCGCGCCGACGCAGTGCAATTCACCCCGCGCGAGAGCAGGCTTCAGCAGGTTCGACGCATCCATCGCGCCTTCCGCCGCGCCAGCGCCGACAAGGGTGTGCATTTCGTCGATGAACAGAACGACCTCGCCCGCTGCGCTGCCGATCTCGGTCAGCACCGCCTTCAGGCGTTCCTCGAACTCACCACGGAATTTCGCCCCCGCCACCAGCGCGCCAAGGTCGAGGACCAGCAGGCGCTTTTTCTTCAGGGTTTCTGGTACGTCGCCGTTGACGATGCGCTGGGCGAGGCCTTCGATGATGGCCGTCTTGCCCACACCGGCCTCGCCGATCAGGACCGGATTGTTCTTGGTGCGGCGACTAAGCACCTGGATGGTGCGGCGGATTTCCTCGTCGCGACCGATCACGGGGTCGAGCTTTCCGTCCCGCGCCGCCGCCGTCAGATCGCGGGTGAATTTTTTCAACGCCTCGAATGAATCCTCGGCGGTGGCGGAATCGGCGGTGCGCCCCTTGCGCACTTCCTCAATGGCGTGATTCAGGTTCTGGGCGGTCAGGCCGCTGTCGGCCAGCGCCTTGGCGGAGGCCGAACCCTGGGCCAGCACAAGCGCCAGCAACAGCCGTTCGGCGGTAACGAAGGAATCGCCGGCCTTTTCTGCGACCTGTTCGGCCTGCTCCAACACTCGGGCCAGTTCGCCCGACATGTAGACCTGACCGCTGCCGCCCTCGACCTTCGGCAGTTTGGACAGCGCCGTTTCAACGCCGGACAGGGCTTTCGCCGGGTCTGCCCCGGCGGCGCGGATCAGGTTGGCCGCCAACCCTTCCTTGTCGTCGAGCAAAACCTTGAGCAGATGTTCGGCCGTAAGCTGCTGATGACCGGAGCGGATCGCCAAGCCTTGCGCGGATTGCAGAAAGCCACGTGACCGTTCGGTGAATTTTTCGAGTTCCATATCCTTTTACCCTTCCTTGCGACAGGGAGGGTTCGACGCCCCTGCCAGGAGGCCGCGACGAACCCGTTGATCTTAACCAGATTTGTCACGTCGTGCGACGTGCGCAAGGTATTGGGGCGAAAACGGGCCAATATATCGGGAAGGCAAAAAAAAGCGCGCCCGAAAGCGCGCGTTTGTTTTAAGGCCATGATCGGGATCAGGCGCTAAGGGCTTCTGGTTCGCCAGCTTCCGCATCGTCCGCCGCATCATCGCCTTCGGGCGCGGATTGCGTCTGGTTGGCGTGTTCCACGACAACCGTTTCCGCATCGCCCCCATCACCATCCTGATTGTCATCCGAAGGGGATTCGGTGTTGCCCGCCGGGTTGCCTTGCCCGCCTTCCTGCTGCTGCGGGCGAGGCCCGCCATTGGCGTGAAGAACGCGATAATAATGGTCCGCGTGCTGGAAGTAGTTTTCCGCCCTGACCCTGTCGCCCGACGTTGTGGCGTCACGGGCCAGCGAAAGGTACTTGTCGAGCACCTGCTGGGCCGAGCCACGGATCTTTACTTCGGGTCCGCTGCTGTCAACGACGTTATTCGGCCGATGTGACGGACGTTTGCCGTTACCGCGCGACCGCGGGCGCGGGCGCTTGGGATTAGAGCTTTTCGCCATGGTATCCGCTGTTCGGTTTTTCATGTTATCCCCGGCATGGAAGCGGCAAGCTGTCCCTGCACTACGCCAATCAACGTTTTCGACGCCTCATCGCGGCGGCGAACAAATGACGGCATTTGGGGGTTGCTCCTGATGCCCACCCGGCGGTTCGTTCCCCTAACCACCGATCACGGCCCCGGCGTCGCGCAGCATCCGCCGCACAAGGTCGGAGCCCCAAGGGCATCCACGGGCAATAATTAGTCGCCTTCTCTGCCCAATGCCAACCTTTTTTTTCCACTTGCCCCGGCTGTACCGGCCCCACCCACCACACAGCGCGCCACTCCGGATAAATCACTTTTTATTTCAATGAGTTGCAGGCCAGCATCCTTGATCAGCCCAGCGATCCCTTCCGCCTGACCGATTCCGGCCTCGAAGGCGACAATGCCGTCGGCGCGCAGAACATCCCCCACCCCCGCGACAAGAATCCGGTAACAATCCAGGCCGTCTGGACCGCCATCGAGAGCGATGCGCGGCTCGTAACGGGCGACTTCCGGTTCCAGCGCAGCGATATCGGCCGAGGGAATATAGGGCGGGTTGGATACGATCACGTCGAACGTTCCCTTCACAGGGCCGAACCAGTCACCCTGGGCAAAATCGGCGCGCGCCGAAAGACCAAGGGATTCTGCATTTTGCGCGGCAATCGCCAGCGCCGCGGCGGAACGGTCAACGCCGAGGCCTCTTGCCGCCGGCAATTCGCTGAGAAGCGCAAGCAACAGGCACCCGCTGCCCGTGCCAAGGTCGAGAATACGCATGGGGCCACCATGCCCCCCCGGGCGCCCGCCGATCAGACGAAGGACCGCCTCCACGACGGTTTCCGTATCGGGGCGAGGGGTCAGAACATCCGCCGTCACGCGGAAGGGCAGGCTCCAGAACTCCCGCATTTCCACAAGATGGGATATCGGCTCATGCGCCTCGCGGCGAGAAAGCAAGCCATCATAGCGCGCCGCATGATCGGGGTTCACCGCGATTTCCGGCCAGGCCATGATCCCTTCCGGGGTGGAGTCTGTGGCGAAGGCGAGAAGCAGTCGCGCTTCGCTTCGAGGGTTATCAACCCCTGCCTCGTCCAGACGCCGGGTTCCGGCGTCAAGCGCTGAACGATAGGTCGTCATGGCGGTGGGTGTCATTCGACCTCGGCCAGTCGGGCGGCCTGATCCTCGGCGATCAGCGCCTCGACGATTTCATCCAGATCCCCTTCGATGACGCGGTCGAGCTTGTGCAGTGTCAGGTTGATCCGGTGATCGGTGACCCGCCCCTGGGGAAAGTTGTATGTGCGAATTCTTTCGGAACGATCCCCGGAGCCAACCTGGATGCGACGATTTTCCGAGCGTTCAGAGGCCTGTCGCTCCCGCTCCGCCTCGTAGATTCGGGAACGCAGGATGGTCATCGCCTTGGCCTTGTTCTTGTGCTGCGATTTTTCGTCCTGGCACTGCACCACGATGCCGGTTGGAAGGTGGGTGATGCGTACCGCGCTTTCCGTCGTGTTCACGTGCTGCCCGCCTGCGCCCTGGGCGCGGAAGGTATCGATCCGCAGGTCCTTTTCCTCGACATTCACATCGACCTCTTCGGCCTCGGGCAGAACGGCGACCGTCGCAGCCGAGGTGTGGATACGCCCGCCCGATTCCGTTTCGGGCACCCGCTGAACGCGATGCACACCGGATTCGAACTTAAGGCGGGCGAATACGCCGCGTCCCTTGATCGAGGCAACGGCCTCCTTGTAGCCGCCGATGCCGGTCTCATTGACATCCAGCATTTCGAACTTCCAGCCCTTCAGTTCGGCGAAACGCTGGTACATGCGAAACAGATTGGCGGCGAACAGGGCGGCTTCCTCGCCACCCGTGCCGGCGCGCACCTCAAGGATGGCGTTCTTTTCGTCCGCCTCGTCCCTGGGTAGAAGCATGAGGCGAATTTGCTGGTCAAGCGCCGGGAGCTGTTCCCTGAGATTGCGCGCTTCATCCTCGGCCATGGCCTTCATTTCGGGGTCGGCCCCGGCCTCGTCGATCATGTCTTCGGCATCGCGGATTTCATCAAACGCCTTTCGATAGGCGCGTATGGCCTCGACCACGGGGGTAAGGTCGGCGAGTTCCTTGGACATCCGCGCAAATTCCTGTGACGGCACCTTGTCGGGCGCCGCCAGCAGGGCCTGAAGTTCATCGGCGCGGGCCACCACCTTGTCCAGTTTCGGCTCCAGGCTCACTCCGGCTTGTCCTTCTTTTCGTTTTCACCCTTGCCACCGTTGAGGCGGAACAGGCGCATCAACACGCGCTGGGTGACATCCCATTCGGTTTTACCCAGGCTTCCGCCCTGATGGCCGTAGGCCGCCATTTCACGGGTCGCTTCCGAGGGGTCGTGGAGCAAACGATTGATCAGCAGGCGCGTCGCCTTCTCGGCGTCGTTTCCCGCTTCCGCAAGGGCCTTGCGCCGCTCCTCCTCGAAACGCTCACGTAACGCCGTAAGGGCGGGAACGCCGGAACGTTCGGCGCGGCCCTTCAGGTAATCGCGGACATCCGCATCGACAATCGCCCAGGCGTCACGGGCCTCCGTCTCGCGCGAGGCGCGGCCTTCCATGGCGACCCGTTCAAGGTCGTTGAGATCGTAGAGAAACGCCCCGTCGATGTTATTGACGGCGGGCTCGACATCGCCGGGAATGCCGGTATCGATGATGAAGATGGG
>JAPHTL010000293.1 GCA_026193355.1 Rhodospirillales bacterium | reverse complement strand
TACGGCTTCGCCCTGTCGTTGTGGGATCGGTTGATGGGAACCTATCGTGCGCAGCCCTCGGCCGGACACGTGGGCATGACCATCGGCCTCAACCAGTTCCGCGACTCCGCGCGTCTGACCCTGCCGTGGATGCTGGCCCTGCCGTTTGTCGGCAAGAAGGGGGATTACCCCATCGACCGCCGCGGCGACGATTGAGGCAAAACCCCCTACTTCGGCTCGAAGTAGAGGTCGGCGGAAAAGGTTCCGTCGGTCAGGTACATCTTGTGCTTTTCACCCAGACGGTAATGCCGCCAGCAACGCGGCTTGCCCTCCCACAAGTCGGGAAAGTGCAGGCAGGTGGTTCCCTCGGCGGGCGCCGAAAAGGTCCCGGCGCCACGCTTCGAATTGGCGGGCAGGGTCTTGTCCGGCTTAACGTCGGTGCGGAAGGTGTAGCCGCTGGGCGTTTTGCCCATGACCATGTTCTTGAGGTAGAGGGCTTCGAGTTCCGCCGCAGGGACAAGTACGCCGCCCTTGGCGATCATCGCCTTTTCATCGGTCATCGGCTCGTTCGCCATAACTGGCGCCATGACCGTCAAAGGAATCATGACGGCAAGCGCCACCCCCATCCAGAAACGCTTCATCGAACACTTCCCTTGTTTTTCGGTGAAAAAAAGATCGTAGCGGGCCTATATGTAAGCGCGCAACTGGCATCGCCCGCCCGACATACCATATAAACGGCTGGCGACGTTAGCAGACCCAGGAACAAAATTCCGGAAAGATTTATGCATCAGGACACACAATCCCTCGAACTTCTCGACAACCTTATCGGCAGGGCCAGATCATTGGGCGCCGATGCGGCCGACGCCGTTCTTGTCGATGGCGCTTCGCTTTCGCTGGCATGGCGCATGGGCGCGCTGGAGCGCCTTGAACGTTCAGAGGACGCGGACATCGGACTTCGTGTGTTTGTCGGAAAGCGGCAGGCCTGTGTTTCCTCGTCCGACCGCTCAACCACCGCCCTCGACGAGCTGGCCAAACGGGCCGTCGCCATGGCGCGCGCCGCACCCGACGACCCCTATTGCGGCCTTGCCGGGCCGGAGCAGGTGATCGGGAATGTGCCGAGGATCGATATCTTCAGCGACGCCGAACCCGACGCCGAGGCCCTGACCGCTTGGGCGGCGGCGGCCGAGGATGCGGCCCGCGCCGTTCCCGGCGTGACCAATTCGGAAGGGGCGGAAGCCGCCTGGGGCCGCAACAGGATCGCCATCGCCGCCAGCAATGGTTTCGCCCAAAACTACGCCGTTTCCTATACCAGCCTCAGCGCATCGGTGCTGGCGGGAACCGGGACGGGTATGGAGCGCGATTACGACTTCCGCACCGCCGTCTATGCCGAGGACATGCCGGACCCGGCGGATATCGGCCGGACAGCGGGCGAAAAGGCGGTGCGCCGCCTGAACCCGCAGAAAATGGCATCCGGCCGTTTCCCGGTTGTTTTCGACCCCCGGGTCAGTGGCTCGATGGTTGGTCATTTCGCCGGAGCCATCAACGGCAGCGCCGTGGCGCGCGGCACAAGTTTCCTCAAGGACATGATGGGAAAGCGGGTCTTTGCCGATGGCATTGTTATCGTCGATGACCCACACCGCCCCCGCGGCCTGCGCTCCAAGCCGTTCGACGCCGAAGGCATCGCCAACAAGCGACGCAATCTGATCGAAAACGGCGTTCTGACAAGCTGGATTCTCGACCTCGCCACCGCACGGCAACTGGGTCTGGAAACCACCGGCCACGCGGCGCGCGGCACCGGCGGCCCGCCTTCGCCGTCGGCCACAAACCTGCACATGGCGGCGGGCGCGATCAGCCGCGACGCCCTGATCGGCGGGATAGAGCGGGGCCTTTACGTCACCGAGATGATGGGCTTCGGCGTCAACCCGGTGACCGGCGATTATTCAAGGGGCGCGGCGGGTTTCCTGATCGAGGACGGGCAGTTGGCCCACCCGGTCAGCGAACTGACCATCGCGGGCAACCTGAAGGACATGTTCCTCAACATCACCCCCGCCGACGATCTGGAGTTTCGTTACGGCACCAATGCGCCGACCCTGCGCATCGATGGCATGACCGTCGCGGGAAAATAGGCGCCGGAAAGTAGGCGCGGGGAAAACAGGATCAGCGCACCGCCAGCAAGGCGCGCAGCGTATCAACCGTTGTCAGTCCCTGCCGCAAATCGCGGCCCAGCCTGCCCGAGAAGGGCCTGAGGAAGAAGGCCAGAACGGCGGCCTTGCGGCCAAGGCCCAGCAGGGGAAGCAGCACGCCTTCCGGCGCCGACGTGGCGTACCTGCGGGCCAGAACCAGAAGATCGGCATCGGAGAGGTAACGGGTAGCCGAGAAAAGAAACAGGATGAAATCGCGGGCCATGCCTGCGGTATCGGGCATCGATCCCTCAACGGTTTCCTCGACATCGAAGAAGCCTATTTTCCCATCACCCACCGCCATGTTGCGAACGAACGGCGCGCCATGCCAAAGCCCGGAACGATGCAACGCGGAAAGGGCGTCGGCTGCCTCGTCCAGCAACCGGCTGCGCGCGCGCTCGTCCTCAATTCCGTCCAACGCCCATTCAAGCGGTTGGCCAAGGTCCCCCAGCGCAATCCAGTCCGCCGTCTCGGCGACCACCTCGGGCACACGTACGCCTGCCGCCGCCAATGTCCGCAGACGTTTCGCCTCCGCCGCCAATCCGGCCGCACCGGAAAGCGGAAGGGTCGGCGTCAGAAGCGGCTCCATCATAACGACGGCCAACGCCTTCTGAACGCCATGCCAGCGATTTCCCTTATGGGCGGCGGGACGTTTGATCCACAGGGTGCGGCCTTCGGACTCGACCGAAAACGTCCGCACGGTCACACGCGGCAGAACGTCCGCCACGGCTTCGCGCAATCCGTCCGAAGGGGGGATGCGATCAATTCGCCGGGTGTTTGTGTTCTCCGCCATAGCGCAGTCATAAGGGGTGGGCCGGGAAACTGTCAATCAACCCCCTTTCGCCCTTTGGCCCCCCAACGCGGCCGTGCTATTGTCCGCATCCGAAAATCCAGGGAGTTCCCAAGGAGTTCATGGGCTTGAGTGAAGCGCCCCATTCACCGCAATCGACAGGCGCCCTCGTCGGGCGACTGGTTCGTGAAAGCGTCCGGCCGTACCTGAGCTGGCTGGCAGCCGCCGTTGTCTGCATGGTGCTGATGGCAGCGGCGCAGGCGCTGAGCGCATGGCTGATGAAGCCGGTCGTCAACGAAGTCTTTCTGGAGCGTAATCAAGGCCTGCTGTGGCCGGTCGGGGGCGCCGTCCTGATGACCTTCCTGGTCAAGGGCATCGCCAACTACGGTCAGGCGACGCTGATGAGCATGATCGGCCAGCGCATCATCACCGACACCCAGATCCGCCTTTACGAACATCTGCTGCGCATGGACATCAGCTATTTCCACGCCAATGCGACGGGCAAGCTGATTTCGCGCTTCACCACCGACATCAACAGCATGCGTTCCGCCGTATCAAACGCATTGACCGGGTTCGGCAAGGACCTTCTGTCGCTGGTTGGCCTTGTGATCGTCATGTTCATCACCGAATGGCAGCTGGCGATCATCGCCTTCGTGGTTTTCCCGATCGCCATCCTGCCCATCGTTCGCCTCGGCCGCCGCATGCGAAAGGTGACGGATCATACGCAGGTCCAGACGGGCGAGTTCATGACCCTGCTCGAACAGACCTTTCAGGGCATCCGCCACGTCAAGGCCTACGGCATGGAGGGTTACGAGAAGGGTCGCGTCGCCAACATCGCCAACGGCATCTACCGGCTGGTGTTCAAGGCGGCAAGGGTGCGCGCGGTTTCCTCGCCGATCATGGAAAGTCTTGCAGGCGCCGCCATCGCGGCGGTCATCGTCTATGGCGGCCTGCGGGTGATTGAGGGCGTAACGACGCCCGGCGATTTCTTCGCCTTCATCACCGCCGCGCTGATGGCCTACGAGCCGGTCAAACGGCTGGCCAACCTTAACGCCAGCCTGCAGGAAGGTTTGGCCGGGGCGGACAGGGTGTTCCGCGTACTGGACGAGAACCCCACCATCGTGGACCATGAGGACGCGGCGGAGCTTGTCATCCGTGGCGGGGCCGTGATGCTGAGCGACGTCCGTTTCGCCTACGACGACGAAGGCAAGGAAGCGCTGGAGCACGTCAGCATTGATGTCCCGGCGGGTAAAACGGTCGCGCTGGTCGGTCCGTCGGGCGCGGGCAAGTCAACGATCCTCAACCTGATACCGCGCTTCTACGACGTGAACGATGGCAGCGTGAAAATCGACGGCACCGATGTGCGCGACGTAACGCTGGCCTCGTTGCGCGCCGCCACCGCGCTGGTCAGCCAGGAAGTCACCCTGTTCGACGACACCGTGCGCGCCAACATCGCCTATGGCAAACACGACGCGACGGAAGATGAGATCACCACCGCCGCCCGCAATGCCGCCGCCGATGAATTCATCCGCGAACTGCCCGAAGGCTACGATACCGTCGTCGGCGAAATGGGCGTCCGCCTTTCCGGTGGCCAGCGGCAGCGTTTGGCCATCGCGCGCGCCATGCTCAAGAACGCGCCGATCCTGCTGCTCGACGAGGCGACATCGGCGCTGGACACGGAATCGGAACGCAAGGTGCAGGCGGCGCTGGAGGAGCTGATGAAAGGGCGGACCACGCTGGTCATCGCCCATCGCCTGTCAACGGTGGTCAATGCGGACTTGATCTATGTGATCGATCAGGGCCGGATTGCCGAGAGGGGAACCCACGCCGAGCTTCTGGCCGCAAATGGAGCCTACGCCAAACTCTACGCCCTGCAATTCGCCGGGAACGGAGAGAATGCAGCGGAACCGGCCCCGCAACCGGCCTGACCGGAAGACGCCATGTCCTTCATCAAGGCCCTTTCCCGCAAACCTGCCGCTCAACGTTTTGGATGCTGGGTGATCGCCCAAGCGATCCGTTTGGCGGGATCAACCGGCCGGTTGAACGTCAAGGGCGGCGAGAAGGTCGAGGCCCTGTTGCGCGAAGGAAAGCCCTTCACGGTTGCACTGTGGCACGGTCGCCTGATGCTTTTGCCGCTGGCGTGGCAACGATCTGACTCCTTGTCCCTGCTGATTTCCTTTCACAGCGACGGACGCATCCTCTCGCGCACCCTGTCGCATTTCGGTATTGGCACCATTTCAGGATCATCCAGCAAGGGCGGCAGCGAGGCACGACAAGCCATGGAAAGGACGCTGGCGGACGGGCGGTGTGTCGGCATAACGCCCGATGGCCCCCGCGGACCGCGCATGCGCGCCAAGGCGGGCCTTGTACGGATCGCTGCCGCAACCGGCACGCCGATCCTGCCGCTTGGCATTTCGACGGGCGCGGGAAAGGAACTGCGAAGCTGGGATCGCTTTCTGGTATCGTTGCCTTTCGGCCCCCTTGCCGTGGTCTGGGGTGAGCCAATTCATGTTCCCCCCGATCCGGACCCGGCAACCGTCGAGACCTTTCGCAAGCAGGTCGAAGATGCAATGAGTGAAGCAACCCGCGAGGCCGACCGCCTGTGTGGCCGGACGACGCCAGAGCCAGAGCCCCCCGCACAGACCCTTCCGCCCGGCGATGAAGAGACGGCGGAGGGCGCGGAATGATTCTCGGCCTTTACCGCTTCCTCACCACCATCGGCGGCTGGCCGATCCTTCGCTTGCTGGAAAAGCGCAAGGCGCAGGGCAAGGAGGACGCCGAACGGTTCACCGAACGTCTGGGACAACCCGGCGTGAAACGGCCCGAAGGCCCGCTGGTCTGGCTGCACGGCGCAAGTGTTGGCGAGGCGATCTCGCTGCTCGTCCTCGTCGAACGGCTGCGCCACGACTATCCCGCGCTTAATTTGCTTGTCACCACCGGAACTGTCACGTCGGCGCGCCTTCTCGGCAATCGCCTGCCGCCCGGCGTCATCCATCAGTATGTGCC
>JAPHTL010000188.1 GCA_026193355.1 Rhodospirillales bacterium | reverse complement strand
GCGGGTCTCATTTCAAATCTCCGGCAATCTTTTCTGAACTGGTCATCACCAGCTCGTGCTGTCGTCGAGGGTCGGCAAGTCGCTGGGCAGCCTTGGCAACGCGCCGTCTTTCTTCAGCGGGTTGTCGGCGCGGACCAGTTCGTCCTCATGGATGCGGCGGGTGGTCTTGCGACGCGGCAGGTAATGGTTGCCCGGTTGCGTCGCCCATTCCGGCATCAACTGATAACCACCCGCTTCACGGATCGCGACGGAGGCTTCGGATTCCGGATCATGGACATCGCCGAAGATCCGCGCGCTGGCCGGACAGGCCAGAACGCAGGCCGGCTTGCGCCGGTCTTCCGGCAGGCTCTGGTCATAGATGCGGTCGACGCAAAGGGTGCATTTCTTCATCACGCCCTGCTGTTCGTCGAATTCGCGCGCGCCGTATGGGCACGCCCATGAACAGTACTTGCAGCCGATGCACTTGTCGTAATCGACGAGGACGATGCCGTCTTCCTCGCGCTTGAAGCTGGCCCCCGTCGGGCAGACCGGAACGCAGGGCGGATCCTCGCAGTGAAGGCAGCTTTTGGGAAAGTGCACTGTTTCCGTATGTGGAAATGTGCCGCCTTCGTAGGTCTGCACCCGGTTGAAGAAAACACCGGACGGGTCGGCATCGTAGGGATTGGTATCGGGCAGCGGCCCGGCCTCTCCCGATGTGTTCCACTCCTTGCAGCTCGTGACGCAGGCGTGGCAGCCGACACAGACGTTAAGGTCGATCACAAGGGCCAGCTGGGTCATCGTGCGCCCCCCTTTCCGCCTTTGCCTGCTTTCCCATCGCCCGCGAAGAACGACCGGATCCTGTCGCCGAACGCGACCATTCCGGGGAAGGTTGGCTGGGTCGCGAACTGAGGCTGGCTTTGTTCGTTGGTCTGGTCATCGTCGCGGTAGACGCGCACACGGACGTCATACCAGGCGGCCTGCCCTGTCACCGGGTCGGAGTTTGAGACATGATCGCCCGCCTCGTGGGGCGGCAGTTCTTCGGAGATAACGTGGTTGAGAAGGAAGCCGCGACGGCTTTCCTCGGCGTTAGGTCCCAACGCCCATGCGCCGGACGCCTTGCCGATGGCGTTCCATGTCCATACCGTGCCGGGCTCCACCGCTTCGGAGAAACGGCACTGACAACGGACCTTGCCCCAGGGGCTTTCCACCCAGACCCAGTCGTCGTCGTCGAAACCGTTGACCTGTCCGACCGAGGGATGGACGAACAACATGTTGTAGCCATGAATCTGCCGCAGCCAGGCGTTCTGGGAATCCCAGGAATGGTACATGGCCATGGGCCGCTGGGTGATGGCGTTAAGCGGATAGGTCTGGGTGTCCACAAGCTGGGATTCCAGTGTCTCGTGATAGAACGGCAGGGGCGCGAAGTAGGCCTCCACCCGTTTCCGCAATCGGTCGGGCGGCTGCCTGCCGTCTGTTTTGCCCTGCGCCGCCAGCCGGAATTTTTGCAGGATCTCGGAATAAAGATGGATCAGCACGGGGTTTTGCTGGCGGATCAGGCGGTGGTGTTCCGCCCATTGCAGATAGCCGAGGTTCCAGTTGCGCATGTATTGATACGAACGCGGCAGTTCGTAGTGATAGTGGTTGTTGTTCTTCGCATACATCTCCCACTGCCGCGGGTTTGGCTCTCCATGCATGAACTTTTCGCCACCCGCCCCGCGCCAACCCGAGAGGAACCCGATCCCCGACCCCGGCTCGGTCTCGTAGCGGACGATGAAGTCAGGATAGTCGCGGTACTTGCGCTCTCCCTTATCATTGACGAAGGCCGGCAGTTTAAGCCGGCTGCCCAGCTCGATGATCACTTCCTGGAACGGCTTGCTTTCGCCCTTCGGCGGCACCACCGGGATGCGGACGGAATCAACCGGGCCGTCGAATTCCGATATCGGACGGTCCAGCATCGACATGACGTCGTGGCGTTCAAGGTAGGTGGTGTCGGGCAGCACGAGATCGGCGAAGGCCGTGGTTTCGGAATGAAATGCATCGCAGACCACGATGAAGGGGATCTTGTATTCCCCGTCCTCGTCCTTGTCGGTCAGCATCTCACGAACGCCGGTGGTGTTCATGGACGAATTCCACGCCATGTTGGCCATGAACAGGAACAGGGTGTCGACCGGATAGGGGTCGCCCCGCCAGGCGTTGGTGATGGCGTTGTGCATCAGCCCGTGAACGGAAAGCGGATACTCCCAGGAAAACGCCTTGTCCAGGCGGACGGCTTCGCCCGCATCGTCGACGAAAAGATCGTCGGGTCCGGATGGCCAGCCCAAAGGCATGCCCCCCAGCGGCGTGTTCGGCTGAACCCCTTCCGGGCCCTTGGGCGTCTTTGCGCAAGGCGGGATCGGGCGGGGGAAAGGGGCGCGGTGGCGGAAACCGCCGGGGCGGTCGATGGTGCCGAGGATCGACATGAGGATACCCAGCGCCCGGATCGTCTGGAACCCGTTGGAATGGGCGGCCAG
>JAPHTL010000068.1 GCA_026193355.1 Rhodospirillales bacterium | reverse complement strand
GATGCGGCAGGTCGAAAACCCGAAGAAACGCTTTGGCGTGAATCTGCGGACCGTCGCCGTTGCCGGCGAAGCAATGGGGGCGGAGCTTCTGGAATGGGGGCGCGATGCCCTTGGCGTCACCTTCAACGAATTCTATGGCCAGACCGAATGCAATCTGGTTGTCGCCAATTGCGCCCCGATCATGGACATCAAGCCCGGCTCCATGGGGCGTCCCATCCCTGGGCACAGTGTGGATATCATCGACGCGGGTGGGCAAATCTGCGCAAACGGCGATGTCGGCAATATCGCGGTTATGGCTCCGGATCCGGTGATGTTCCTGCAATATTGGGACAATCCAAAAGCCACCGAGGAAAAATACGTCTCAACGCCTGAGGGCAAGTGGCTGTTGACCGGCGATCAGGGATATCGCGACGAAGACGGCTATCTGTGGTTCGTCGGGCGAGACGACGACCTGATTACATCAGCCGGATACCGGATCGGCCCGGGCGAGATCGAGGATTGCCTGATCAAGCATCCGGCCGTGCAGCTTGCCGCAGTTATCGGCGTTCCCGACCCCATCCGCACCGAAGTCATCAAGGCGTTCATCGTTCCCGCGGAAGGACAGGTTCCCGATGCGGCGATGGAAGAGGACATCCGCAGCTTCGTCAAGACGCGTCTGAGCCCCCACGAATATCCCCGCTTGATCGAATTCGCCAACGAACTGCCCATGACGGCGACGGGAAAAATTCGCCGTAAGGAGCTTCGCGACGGCGAAATCGCCAAACAGAAGAAAAAGGGCTGACGCCAGTGTTCTGGCGTCGCTCCCTCAATTGGAAAGGCGGCAGGACGTTACTTTGAGCGGCAGCCCCATGCTTTCGCTCTTCAGATGCAGAAGTTTATCAAAAAGACCGGGACTCCCCGACGAGGCATCAATCAGGCTGACCGCAACGATACCTTCACCAATAACGCTGCGAACGGGGTTGAGAACCGCATCCTCGTACGACGCTTCCACAAGTCCCGGTTCCGCGCCAAGTTGTACGGGATTCGAATAGAAATAAGCGGTCAGCGCATCGCGTATTCTGGGTGAAAACTGACAAACGCTCTTCGCCGCCCCCCCTCCGCCAACGGTGAGGTAAACAAGCACAGGCCGATATCCTTGTCCGCGCCCCTTTCCACCAGCCACCACCACAGGCGCCATGAAGGGGTTCATTTCAATGAACCGTTCCTGAGGCTCCGTTGACTTCTCCGCCCCCAATGCAAAGAGTGACGGTCCTGCGAAAAAGAAAGCAAGCGCCGCAAAAAACAGGATTGAACGTTTCGTATCGTGACCGTAAAAGCCCACCTGACGATCCCCCAGAGATTATTTTTTATCTCTTCTTGTTGGATCAATTTTAGGTTGAGTACAGGCGAGGCCGCATCCCCCATTTGGGGGACGAAATGCAAAAATCGGTCGTATGAATAGTGACGAGCTGACGCTTCCGTGGGAAACGACGGTCAGGCCATGCGCACTTCGTCGATCACAAAGCCGTCCTCGGGCGGAAAACGGCTGACGATGATCGTCCGGGCCATCTCCTCGTCATCGGCGAGGACCTCCTGATAGCGGACATCCGCCCAGCAATCGTTGATAAAGCTGTGACTTTGGTTTTCCTTCACCAGCGCCCGCACGTCCCTGTTGTGCAGCCCTACATGAAAGATCGTCCGGTTGTCGTTGGGCAGCGAGTTCATGACCGTCCCCTTTTGCTCCGTTGCCGACGTCGCTGTTGGCCTCCTTTAAGTGCCGAAATTCCGAATTCACAGAACCGACAGTAAAAAGCCTATGGGGCGCTTTGTTAAAAAAATGTTACGATTCAAAAACGACTGCGTCGCAAATATGGAAGGATGGCAATGACGATCACGATCGATCACTACCACTCGTTGATATCGCCATGGACGTTTCTGGGCTGTGCAAGGCTCCGCGAAATCGCGCAGCGTCATGGCGCAAAGGTAAGGCACAGACCCATCAGTCTGGCCAGGATCTTTCCACAATCCGGCGGCGTTCCCCTGCCCAAACGCGCCCCCCAGCGTCAAGCCTACCGCCTGACCGAATTGCGGCGATGGAGCAGCTTTCTGGATATCCCCATCAACCTTCAGCCAAAGTATTTTCCCGCCGACGAATGGCCCGCCGCAGGGATGGTGATTGCCGCGCAGGAATCTGGCCAGGATGCGGGCGGGCTCGACACCGCCATCCTTCGTGCAGTCTGGATCGAAGAACGCAACATTGCCGACCGCGATACCCTGAAGGCCATCGCCGATGAAAACGGCTTCGATGGCGGCGCATTGCTGGCCGAGGCGGACGGCGATGCGATCAGGGGCATCTACGACCAGAACTCGGAAGAGGCCATGAACGCCGGGGTTTTCGGCGCACCAACCTATGTTCTGGATGGAGAGCTGTTCTGGGGGCAGGACCGGCTGGAGTTTCTGGACCGGGCGCTTGCGAACAGGGGCGGCCGCTGAACGACCGCCCCTGCCCTGTGATCAGGAATGCGCCCTGATCAGAGCGGAATGTTTCCGTGCTTGCGCCAGGGGTTTTCCTGTTTTTTGTTTTGCAGCATCTTGAGTGAGCGACAGATCCGGCGGCGCGTTCCGTGCGGCATGATCACGTCATCGACAAACCCGCGGTGTCCGGCGACAAACGGATTGGCGAAGCGCTTGCGGTATTCCTCGGTCCGCGCCGCGATCTTCTCATCATCGCCGATATCCTGACGGAAGATGATCTCCACCGCGCCTTTCGGGCCCATGACGGCGATTTCCGCACTTGGCCAGGCGTAGTTGACGTCTCCGCGCAGGTGCTTGGAGCTCATGACGTCGTAGGCACCGCCATAGGCCTTGCGGGTAATCAGCGTGACCTTGGGCACGGTCGCCTCGGCAAAGGCGTACAGAAGCTTCGCGCCGTGTTTGATGATGCCGCCGTATTCCTGCGCCGTGCCGGGCAGGAAGCCGGGAACATCGACGAAGGTGACGATAGGAATGTTGAAGGCATCGCAGAAACGAACGAAGCGCGCGCCCTTGGTCGCGGAGTTGATATCAAGACACCCGGCAAGAACCATCGGCTGATTGGCGACAAAGCCGACGGTCGATCCTTCCATGCGGCCGAACCCGACAATGATGTTCTTGGCGTAGTCGGGCATGATTTCGAAAAAGTCGCCTTCGTCCACGACCTTGTTGATCAATTCCTTCATGTCGTAGGGCTTGTTGGCATTGTCCGGCACCAGCGTGTCGAGCGACATATCCAGACGCTCCGGGCTGTCTTCACTCGGCCAGACGGGCGGTTTTTCACGGTTGCTGGAGGGAATGAAATCGATGAAACGGCGAAGCTGAAGCAAGGCGTCCACATCGTTTTCAAAGGCCCGGGCGGCAACGCCCGACCTTGCCGTATGGGTGCTTGCGCCGCCAAGCTCTTCCTGCGTGACGGTTTCGCCGGTCACCGTTTTCACCACTTCCGGCCCGGTCACGAACATGTAGGACGTATCCTGAACCATGAAGATGAAGTCCGTCATGGCCGGCGAATAGACCGCGCCGCCGGCGCAAGGCCCCATGATCATCGAGATCTGTGGCACGACGCCGGAAGACATCACGTTGCGCAGGAACACGTCGGCGTACCCGGCCAGCGAGTCGACGCCTTCCTGAATGCGCGCCCCGCCCGAATCATTCAGGCCGATAACCGGCGCCCCGACCTCGACCGCCCGGTCCATGATCTTGCAGATTTTCTCGGCGTGGGAAGCGGAAAGCGATCCGCCGAATACGGTGAAATCCTGGCTGAACACAAAGACCAGCCGCCCGTTGACGGTGCCGTGCCCGGTGACGACGCCGTCGCCAGCGACCTTGCTGTCTTCCATGCCGAAATCGGTGCAGCGATGTTCGACAAACATGTCCCATTCCTCGAAACTGCCGGGGTCCAGCAACAGTTCAATACGTTCCCGAGCCGTCAGCTTGCCCTTCTTGTGCTGGGCTTCGACGCGGCGCTGGCCTCCGCCCTGGCGGGCCTGTTCGCGCTTTTCCTCGAGTTGCTGGATAATGTCGTGCACGGAACCTCTCCCCTTGTTCGTTATGAACCGCCTTTCCCTGGCGATTCAAAGCGCTGAAAACTTATAGCAGGCCTCTATTTCGCAAAAGCGAAAAGCATCGTCAAAGAAGCCCTAAATCCCGTAATTCGTCGGCCATTTCCACAGGCAGGTCGTTTTCGCCATCCGAAACAGCATCGGCATCCGGCGGCGCGTCTCCGGGAACCATATAACGCCACCCCTGAAACGGCTTGTGTGGCCGGGACTTCAACGGCACCAGCGTTGGATCTATCTGCAGTTTGCAGTAACCGCGCCCCTCTTCATCGACATCCGTTTCGACGCCGAGAATACGCTGCCGGACCCTCATATGTCCCTTCACGATCCAGTAGAGCGATCCGCCGTCCACCAGTTCATCGACACGCTTCGGCGCCATGCGGGTGTAGGTGAACAGCCGATTTTCGCCCTTTTCCTTTGATGCCGCCAGCCGGGCGGCCTGAACCTGCGCCAGATGGTCCGGGGTTTCGATGCCGACAGCCAGCCTTTTGATGTGAACCGTCATGCCGTCCCGGAAAGCGCAAGATTGACCCGAGAAGACGGAGGGCGGCCAAGATGTTCGCTGATAAACCGCCCGGCGGCGCATAGCGCATCGAGGTCCACGCCCGTTTCGACCCCCATTCCATCAAGCATGTAGAGCACATCCTCGCTGGCGACATTGCCCGAAGCGCCCTTCGCGTAGGGGCAACCGCCCAGACCCGCCACCGAACTGTCGATAACAGCAATTCCTTTGCTCATGGCTGCGTAAATATTCGCCAGCGCCTGCCCATAGGTGTCGTGGAAATGAACGGCAATCCGTTCCACGGGCATGGATTCGGAAATCACGTCGATCAGTTCAACCGCCTTGCGGGGCGTTCCGACGCCGATGGTGTCCCCCAGCGAAACTTCATAACAGCCCATTTCCAGCAACCTGCGGGCCACGTCGGCGACCGCAGCCGGCGCGACATCGCCTTCGTATGGACAGCCGAGAACGCAGGAAACATAGCCCCGCACCCGAATCCCCTGTTCGTTGGCGTCCGCACAGATCGGTGCAAAACGTTCGAAGCTTTGTTCGATCGAGCAGTTGATGTTCTTTTGCGAAAAGGTCTCCGAGGCTGCGCCAAAAATGGCGATCTCGCCCACACCGACCTTCATCGCGGCCTCGAAGCCGACCATGTTCGGTGTAAGAACGGGATAGCGAACCCCTTCCCCTGGGGAAATCCCGGCCAGAACGTCCGCCGTGTCCGCCATCTGCGGCACCCATTTGGGGGAAACGAAGCTGCCGACTTCGACCACCGGCAGCCCCGCCGCCGTCAACCGGTCGATCAGATCAATCTTCACCGCCGTCGGCACCGTCTGCGGCTCGTTCTGCAAGCCGTCGCGCGGGCCGACCTCGACCATTTTCACATGATGGGGAAGGCGCATAGCCGTCCCTCCTATTCTTCAACCACCTCGAACGAGAGCAGCTCCGCGCCATCGTCCACCTGATCGCCCGCGGCGAAGTGGATGGCCGCAACCGTGCCATCCGCCGGGGCGGTGATCGTGTGCTCCATCTTCATCGCCTCCAGAACCAGCAGCTGCACGCCCTGCTCGACCTTCTGGCCTTCCTTGACCATGACGGCGACGACCTTGCCGGGCATCGGGGCCGTCAGGCGACCCGTTCCGGCCTCCTGCCCCGCTGCGCGCATGGCCGGATCGAACACCGCCAGACGATGACTGGAGCCGTGAAGGATGATTGTCAGTTCATCGGCGTGCTGGGAGACGACCGCCTTGATCCGCACACCGTCGACATCGGCCAGCAGATCGCCGTTGTGATCCGTCTCCCCCGCCGCCCTGAGTTCGGCCGCGGCGCGCCCTTCACCTTGCGGAACCTCCAGCAGATAGCCATCGCCACGATAATGAACGGTGACACAGACTTCCTCGCCATCGTCGATGAAATACAGTTCGTGGTGGTTGTCGTCATTCAGACGCCAGCCATCCGTCTGCGCCCAGGGGGAATGCGGGTCAGCCGACGCAGCAGCCGCCTGACGGGCCTCGTCGCCCCGTTTCACCAGCACATGCAACGCCGCCAACGCCAGAACCCTTGCCGACGCCTTGCCTTTCTCGGGCAGAAGCTCGGCTTGGTGCTGTTCGATGAAGCGGGTGGTCACATCGCCTTCCATGAAGGCCGGATGTCCCGCCACCGAAGCCAGAAAATCGACGTTCGTCGACAGCCCGGCGATTTTCACTTCGCCCAGCGCCTGACGCAACAAACGCACCGCCGCGTTTCTGTCCTCGCCCCAGACGACCAGCTTGGCGATCATCGGATCGTAGTAGATGGAAACCTCGTCGCCTTCGCGGACCCCCGTTTCCACCCGCACGTGGGGCTCCTCGACGGGAAAGCGAAGCCGGCGCAGCGTCCCGGTTGCGGGCAGGAAGTTCCTGTCCGGGTCTTCGGCATAGATCCGCGCTTCCATGGAATGCCCATCGACGCCAAGTTCGTCCTGCGACAGGGGCAGATGGCCGCCTTCCGCAACGCGCAACTGCCATTCCACAAGGTCCTGACCGGTGATCATTTCCGTCACCGGATGTTCGACCTGAAGCCGGGTGTTCATTTCCATGAAATAGAACGAGCCATCCTCATCAAGAAGGAATTCGACCGTCCCCGCGCCGACGTATCCGATGGCCTTGGCCGCGTTCACCGCCGCTTCGCCCATCTTGCGGCGCAGTTCGGGCGTCATGCCCGGCGCGGGCGCTTCCTCGATCACCTTCTGATGGCGTCGCTGAATCGAACAGTCGCGCTCGAACAGGTGGACGCAACCGCCATGCGTATCGGCAAAGACCTGAACCTCCACATGGCGCGGACGGGTGAGGTATTTTTCCACCAGCATGTGGGAGTCGCCGAAGGCCGCCTTGGATTCCCGCCGTGCGGACGCCAAGGCGTCGGCGAAAGCGGAGGCGCGTTCAACCACGCGCATGCCCTTGCCGCCACCCCCGGCGCTTGCCTTCAGCAGAACCGGATAACCGATCCGCTCGGCCGCCTCGGCAAGGATCGCGTCATCCTGGTCCTCGCCATGATAGCCGGGAACCAGCGGCACTTTGGCGGCTTCCATGATCGCCTTGGCCGCGCTTTTGGACCCCATGGCCTCGATCGCCTTGGCGGGCGGTCCGACGAAGATCAGGCCCACGTCGGCGCAGGTTCTTGCAAAACCGGCGTTCTCGGAAAGAAACCCGTAGCCGGGATGAATGGCCAAAGCGCCGGATTGCTCGGCCACCTCAATGATGGCATTGCCGCGCAAATAACTGTCGGCAGCAGCCGCGCCGCCGATGTGATAGGCCTCGTCCGCCATGGCCACGTGCATGGCGTCGGCGTCGGCCTCGGAATAGACGGCCACCGTCCGGACACCCAGCCGTTTGCAGGTGCGAATGACTCGGCAGGCGATTTCGCCCCTGTTAGCGATCAATACCTTGTCGAACATTGCGGCCTAGCCCTTGTTCCATTCGGGTTTACGTTTTTCGAGGAAAGCGGTGATGCCTTCTCGCCCCTCGTTCGATGCGCGGACACGTGCAATGCGCCGGGCTGTATCCTCGACCAGTTCATCGTCCAGCGGACGATCCGCCACCGTGAAAATCAGGTCCTTCGCCTCGGCCATCGCCAGCGGACCGTTCTTCAGCAGGCTCTGGACGATCCGCTTTCCTTCGGTCATCAACTCGGCCGCCGGAACGACCTTGTGCACCAGTCCGATGCGCCGCGCCGTGTCGGCCCCGAACCGCTCACCCGTCAGGAAGAACCGCCGGGCCTGGCGCGCACCCATGGCGGCGACCACATAGGGGCTGATGACCGCGGGAATGATCCCCAGTTTGACCTCGGAAAGGCTGAAGGTTGCCTCTTCGGCACAAACGGCGATGTCACAGGCCGCAACCAGCCCGACGCCGCCGCCGAAGGCCGCGCCCTGAATCAGGCCGACAACCGGCTTTGGCAGGCGGTCAAGGGCGCGCACCATTTCCGCCAGCTTGCGCGAATCCGCCTCGTTCTCGGCCTGCGAATAACCGGCCATGCGCTTCATCCAGTTGAGGTCGGCGCCAGCCGAGAAGCTTTTTCCCTCGGCCCGCATGACGACCACATGAACAGCGTCATCCGCCGCCATCGCGTCGAACGCGGCATGCAGGTCGGCGATCAGGTGATCGTCGAAGGCATTGTGGACATCGGGACGGTTCAGAATAATCCAGCCCGTTCCGTTCTCGATTTGGGTGATCAGGGAGTTTTCGGTCATGACGCCATTACATCCTGAATACGCCGAAGGTCGTTTTCTCGATCGGGGCGTTGAGTGACGCCGACAGACCGAGGCCGAGCACCATGCGGGTATCTGCGGGATCGATGATCCCGTCGTCCCACAACCGCGCGCTGGCGTAATAGGGGTGCCCCTCGCGTTCGTAGCGATCGAGAATCGGCTGGCGGAAGGCCGCCTCTTCCTCGGCGCTCCACTTCTCGCCCTTGGCGTCCTTGGCGTCCCGGGTGATCGTCGACATCACGCTGGCCGCCTGTTCGCCGCCCATCACGGAAATTCGCGCGTTCGGCCACATCCACATGAAGCGCGGCGAATACCCGCGACCGCACATGGAATAGTTCCCCGCACCGTGGCTGCCGCCGACGATCAGGGTCAGGCGCGGCACCTTGGCGCAGGCAACAGCGGTGACCATCTTCGCACCGGCCTTGGCGATGCCGCCGGATTCGTATTTCGAACCCACCATGAACCCGGTGATGTTCTGCAAGAACAGCAGCGGGATGCCGCGCTGGCTGCACAGTTCGACGAAGTGCGCGCCCTTGACTGCGCTTTCCGCGAAAAGGATGCCGTTGTTTGCCACGATCCCCACCGGATAGCCGTAAAGGTGGGCAAAGCCGCACACCAGCGTGGTTCCGTAAAGCTGCTTGAACTCGTCGAATTCGGAGCCATCGACGATGCGGGCGATGACCTCGCGCACATCGAACGGCTTTTTCGGATCGTTCGGCACAAGGCCATAAATTTCCCGCGCATCGTAGAGAGGGTCGCGCGGATCGCGCATGGCCACATTCGGCGCCTTAACGCGATTGAGGTTACTGACCACGCGGCGCGTCAGGGCAAGGGCATGGGCGTCGTCCATCGCATAATGATCGGTCACGCCCGACGTGCGGCAGTGCACATCCGCGCCACCCAGATCCTCGGCCGTGACTTCCTCGCCCGTCGCCGCCTTCACCAGCGGCGGGCCGCCCAGGAAGATGGTGCCCTGATTGCGCACGATGATGGCTTCGTCCGACATGGCGGGCACGTAGGCCCCACCAGCCGTACAGCTTCCGTGAACGACGGAGATCTGCGGAATGCCATCGGCGCTCATGTTCGCCTGATTGAAGAAGATGCGGCCAAAATGGTCGCGATCGGGGAAAACGTCTTCCTGCCGGGGCAGGTTCGCCCCGCCCGATTCAACGAGATAGACGCAAGGCAAGTTGTTGGCCCAGGCGATTTCCTGCGCGCGCAGGTGCTTCTTGACCGTGATCGGATAATAGCTGCCGCCCTTCACGGTCGGGTCGTTGGCGACGATCATGCATTCCTGACCGGCAATACGGCCGATGCCGGTGATCACACCGCCCGCAGCAACGGTGCCGTCGTCTTCGTAAAGTTCCCACCCGGCGAACTGGGAAAGCTCCAGAAAGGGCGAGCCAACGTCGAGAAGCTGGCGGATACGGTCACGCGGCAGGAGTTTCCCGCGTTCGATATGACGGTCGCGGTAACGCGCGCCACCGCCGAGCTTGATCTGCGCGACCTTTTCCCGAAGATCGGCGACCAGGGCCTCCATTGAGCCGGCGTTCACCTTGAAGTCGTCTGAACGCGTATTGACGCTGGACTTGATAACGCTCATGAAAGTTTTCTTTCCCCGCTTTGGAACGCCGCCAGAGGCGGGTTACCAGCCGCCACTATTCACCCATTCCTGCATCATCGGCAGGCGATCCTGTCCCCAGAAGGGTTCCCCGTCGACGAAGAAGAAGGGAGAGCCGAAAACACCGCGCTCAATCGCTTCCTCCGTCTCAAAACGAAGACGATCCTTCACCTTGTCATCCTTGCATGCCTTGGCCATCGCGACCGGATCCAGACCGATGCTGGTGGCCACTTCGGCAAGAACCTCCGGATCGCTGATGTTCCGCCCGTGACCGAAATAGGCATCGAAGGCGGCCATGGCGAATTCCTTCGCCTTTTCGACGCCGGCCGTGCCCTCCAGCCAGTAGAAGGCCCGCGCTGCGCCCAGTGTGGCGATGGGGAAGGTGTCGGGCCAACGCCATGGGGCGCCAACCTTCCGGGCAAGGCGATCCATATCATGGCGGCTGTATTCCGCCTTCATCGGCTGTTCGGTCAACGGCTTGTTGCCTGATGCCTTGAAGGCCGCGCCCAGCATCATCGGCCGCCACATCACCGTACAGCCTGCCACGTCGCAGAAGTCCTCCATCTGGAGAGCGGCGAAATATGCGTACGGCGATGAAAAGTCGAAATAGAATTCAATCAGTTTGCTGGCCATTTGCACTGCTTCCCTCTTGTTATTCTGCTTCGCTATCCGTCACTCGGAAAGGATGGCCCGGCTTATCACCATCCTCTGGACATCGCTTGTCCCTTCGTAGATCTGGCAGATGCGTACATCACGATAAATGCGTTCGACGGGAAAGTCCTGAAGATAACCGTAGCCACCGTGAATCTGGATGGCGTCCGAACAGACCCCTTCGGCCATTTCACTGGCGAACAGCTTGGCCATGCTGGCCTCTTTCAGGCATGGACGCCCGGCATCGCGAAGTTCGGCCGCATGCAGGACCATGTGCCGCGCCGCCTCGATCCGTGTCGCCATGTCGGCAAGCCGGAAGGCCACCGCCTGATGCTGACTGATCGGTTTGCCAAAGGTTTCCCGTTCCTTTGCGTATTGCAGCGCCGCTTCATAGGCCGCGCGCGCCATACCAACCGATTGCATGGCAATACCAATGCGACCGCCTTCAAGATTGGAAAGGGCAATCCTGTAGCCCTGCCCTTCTTCACCGATCATCAGATCGGGGGTCAGGCGCACGTCATCGAACACCAGTTGCGCCGTATCCGACGCATGCTGCCCCAGTTTGCGTTCCACGTTCGCCACCCTGAACCCTTCGGAATCTTTGGGTACGATGAAAGCCGTAATCCCCTTCGATCCCTTTTCCGGATCGGTGACGGCGAAAACGATGGTGGCGGCTGCATTCGCGCCGCTGGTGATGAACTGCTTGGTGCCGTTGAGAATCCAGTGATTACCGTCACGACGCGCCCGGCATTTGATGGCCGCGGCGTCCGACCCGGCCTGCGGTTCGGTCAAGGCAAACGCGCCAAGAACCTTTCCCTCCGCCTGGGGGCGAAGGAAACGCTCTTTCTGATCCGCACTGCCGTAGCCAAGCAGGATCGAGTTGCACAGTGACTGCACCGAAACAATGGTCGAACACGCGCCGTCGCCCGCGGCGATCTCCTCCAGCGCAAGGGCATAGGCGACGTGGGTCGCGCCTGCACCACCCCATTCCTCGGGCACCAGCATGCCAAGGAAACCAAGCTCCCCCATCTCCCTGATCGCATCGGCGGGAAAGGTGCTTGTCCGATCCCATTCGGCGGCATTGGGGGCAAGGCGTTCCTGCGCAAAGTTGCGCGCCATGTCGGAAATAAGGGTCTGTTCTTCGCTGGGGATCATTGGTTCACCACGGAATTTCCGCGCCATCAACGTTGAGGAAACGGCCATTGTCGGCCGGGCTTGATTGGGCAATCAGCTTGCGCAGGGCGGAGACGCTTTCAGCCGGATCGAGGTTCCCGTCCGGTCCACCCATGCGGGTCCGCACCCAGCCGGGATGAAGAATGATGCTGGTAATTCCGGCCCCGGCCAGATTGATCGACAGGCTTTTGGCCACAGCGTTGAGCGCCGCCTTTGACGAACGATAGATGAAGTAGGCGCCGCTGGTGTTTTCGGTCATGGAGGCAAGGCGGCTGCTGATGAACGCCATGCGCTTTTGCTCGCTGCGCCCGACCTGTGCAGCAAACGCCTCAGCCACCTTCATGGGGCCGAACACGTTGACCCGCATTGCGGTTTCCCATTCGCGATAATCGGTGCCGCCGAACGGCTGGCGACGCGGCCCCATCACACCGGCGTTCTGAACCAGAACGTCTATGGGTTCATTATGCAAACGGCCCGCCACGGCATCGATCTGGCCGTGGTCGGCAACATCCATCACAAGGCCTTCTACGTCGCCCTCGATCATCCCGATATCCCCAAGGCCATCACCGCTCCGGCAGGTGGCGAACACGCGCCAGCCGTCCGTCGCGTACTGGCGGGCGAACTCCAGGCCGATTCCCCGGTTGGCGCCTGTGATGAGGACCGTCGGCATCCCTATCCCTTTTGCATCCGTGCGGTCACTTCGATCTCGACCTTCATTTTCGGATCGATCATCAAGGCGATGATCGCCGTGGCGGCGGGCTTGATCTTGCCGAACGACTCGCCGAAGACGGGCCACGCCGCATCCCAATCAGCGGCACTGGCAAGGATGTAGTGAACGCGAACGACATCCGAGAGGTCAGACCCGGCCTCTTTCAATGCCGCCTGAATGTTGCTGATCGCCTGACGCGCCTGTTTGGCCGTGTCGTCGGAAATGGTCCCGGCGGCATAATCGAAGCCAGTCGTGCCCGAAACGAACACCCACTCGCCGTCCACGACGGCGCGTGAATACCCGATCTTGTCTTCCCATTCCGATCCCGAGGAAATCAGCCTGCGCGTCATGTCAGTTCACCCTTTCAACGGCAACAGCCGTCGCTTCGCCGCCCCCGATGCAGAGCGACGCGACACCCTTCCTCATATCGTACTTCTTGAGCGCGTTGAGCAGGGTCACAATGATGCGAGCGCCGGACGCGCCGACCGGGTGGCCGAGTGCGCAAGCGCCGCCGTGAACATTCACCTTGTCGTGCGGCAGATCGAGGTCACGCATGGCGGCCATGGCGACGACAGCGAAGGCCTCGTTGATCTCGTAAAGATCGACCTCATCCTTGCTCCAACCGGTCCGATCCAGAACCTTTTGCATCGCGCCGATGGGGGCGGTGGTAAACCATGCGGGCTCCTGCGCGTGGGTCGCATGCCCGTGGATGACAGCAATCGGGGTCAGGCCACGCTTTTCGGCCTCGGACCGGCGCATCAGGACGAGAGCCGCCGCACCATCGGAAATCGAGCTGGAATTGGCGGCGGTCACGGTTCCCCCTTCGCGGAAGGCGGGACGGAGCTGCGGAATCTTGTCCAGGTTCGCCTTGAGCGGCTGCTCGTCGGTGTCGATAACGGTTTCGCCCTTGCGGCCCTTGACAGTCACGGCCTCGATCTCGGCCCCGAACGTCCCGTCCTTGATGGCCCCCTGCGCGCGTTTCAGTGATGAAATGGCGAATTCGTCCTGCTGCTCGCGGGTGAACTGGTAATGCTGCGCCGTATCCTCGGCATAGGTGCCCATCAGGCGACCGGGCTCGTAGGCGTCTTCAAGGCCATCAAGGAACATGTGGTCCCAGACCTTGCCATGCCCCATGCGCATGCCGCCACGCGCCTTGTCCATCAGGTATGGCGCGTTTGTCATGCTTTCCATGCCGCCGGCGATCATCACATCATTGCTGCCCGCAAGGATGGCGTCGTGGGCGAACATGGTCGCCTTCATGCCGGAACCGCACATCTTGTTGATGGTGGTGCAGCCCTTGTCCCAGTCGATGCCGGCGTAGTGCGAGGCCTGCCTTGCCGGCGCCTGTCCCATGCCTGCGGGAAGAACAACGCCCATGACGACCTCGTCGACGGCATCGGCGGCCAAACCGGCGCGATTGAGCGCCGCCTTGATGGCGACACCCCCCAGATGCGGTGCGGTGGCGGATGACAGGTCACCCTGGAATCCCCCCATGGGGGTGCGGGCCATGCCAACGATGACGATGGGATCGGATACGGTCATTGAGGAGAACTCCTTTATCGCGGTTTTCTCGGTTATAATCTCGGGACAGACGGAAAGGTATCGTGCTTCAACGAAACGAGGAAGCCATGACCAACGGTTTCAACATGGACGCCTACGCCCCCAGGGAAATAGCCCAGAGGGTCGAAAACGCCGGGATCGGCAAGGCGACCATGCCTCTGACGCCCCTGTTCACGCTGGGTGTACTGGCCGGGGCCTTCATCGCACTCGGCGCGATGTTCTATACGGTCGCCGTAACGGGTTCCGAACTGGGATACGGCCCAACCCGCGTACTCGGCGGGCTGGTGTTCTCGCTGGGCCTTGTCCTCGTCGTGATCGCAGGCGCTGAACTGTTCACCGGCAACAACCTCATCATCATGGCCTGGGCCGACGGCAAGATCACAATGGCGCAGCTTCTGCGCAACTGGGTCATCGTCTTTGCCGGAAATTTCGTCGGTTCCGTGGCCACGGCGGCCATCATGTATCTTTCCGGCGCGCTGGACATCGGCGGTGGCAACACCGCCAAAACGGCGATCGCCATTGCAGAAGGAAAGATCGCCCTGCCCTTCGCCGAGGCCTTCTTTCGCGGCGTGCTGTGCAATGCCCTTGTCTGCCTTGCCGTCTGGCTGACCTTCGCCGCGCACAGTGTGGTGGACAAGATCTTCGCCATCCTGTTTCCGATCACCGCCTTTGTTGCACTCGGCTTTGAACACAGCGTCGCCAACATGTACCTGATACCCATCGGCATGCTGGCCGCAGGTTCGGGCGACGTCGCCGGCTTTATCGGCAACCTCATACCCGTGACGCTCGGCAACATTGTCGGCGGCGGTGTGTTCGTGGCGCTGGTGTATCACCTGATCTACGTCCGTAAATGGGACTGACCGCAGCGGTCAGGCCGTCTCGTTGAACAGTTCGCGCCCAATCAGCATGCGGCGAATTTCCGACGTGCCCGCCCCGATCTCGTAAAGCTTGGCGTCGCGCAGCAGCCGGCCCGTCGGATATTCATTGATATAGCCGTTACCGCCGAGCACCTGAATCGCTTCCAGCGCCATCCAGGTCGCCTTTTCGGCCGAATAGAGGATGGCCCCGGCGGCGTCCTTGCGGGTCGTCTCACCACGGTCACAAGCCTTGGCGACGGTATAGACGTAGGCCTTGGACGCGTTCATCGTCGCATACATGTCGGCCAGTTTACCCTGCATCAACTGGAATTCGCCGATGGCCTTGCCGAACTGCCGGCGCTCGTGCACGTAGGGAAGCACGATATCCATGCAGGCCTGCATGATGCCCAGCGGACCACCCGAAAGGACGGCGCGTTCGTAATCAAGGCCACTCATCAAAACCTGAACGCCCTTGTCCACGTTGCCGAGCACATTTTCCTCGGGCACCTCACAATCCTGAAAGACAAGTTCGCAGGTGTTGGAGCCACGCATACCCAGCTTGTCGAGCTTCTGCGCGGTCGAAAAACCCTTGAAGTCCTTTTCGATCAGGAAGGCGGTGATTCCCTTCGGCCCGGCGTCGGGCGTGGTCTTGGCGTAGACCACCAGCACGTCGGCGTCAGGGCCGTTGGTGATCCACATCTTGTTGCCGTTCAGGATGTAGCGATCGCCCTTCTTCTCGGCCCGCAGTTTCATTCCAACAACGTCGGAGCCAGCGCCCGGTTCGCTCATCGCCAGCGCCCCGACATGTTCGCCCGAGATCAGCTTCGGCAGGTAGCGCTTTTTCTGCTCTTCATTCCCGTTGCGCTTGATCTGGTTGACGCAGAGGTTGGAATGCGCGCCATAACTGAGGCCCACCGAGGCGGAGCCGCGGCTGACCTCTTCCATCGCAACGACATGTTCCAGATAACCCATACCGGCGCCGCCGTATTCCTCATCGACGGTAAGCCCGAGGATTCCGAGGTCGCCCATCTTGCGCCACAGGTCCATGGGAAATTCGTTGCTCTGGTCGATGTCTGCGGCGCGCGGCGAAATTTCGTCCGACGTGAAGCTGCGCACGGAATCGCGCATCATGTCGGCGGTCTCGCCAAGATCGAAGTTCAAGACAGGGTACTGATTGGGGATCATGTCTGTTTCATCCTGTTTCCATTGGATTCGTGTCGCGGGGGATCAACCGACGACGTCCGCCCGTCCCTTCATGCACATCAGGGTTTGCTGCATCGTGGCGCAATGCTTTTCCACGCCACCCTTGATCACGAACACATCACCGCGACAAACGGTAAGGGTGCGTCCGGCCTTCACCACATCGCCGGTGGCGACAAGACGTTCACCGTCCGCCGGAGCCATGAGATTGATCTTGAATTCCACGGTCAGAACGCCCTCGTTCTCGGCCATCAACGAAAACCCGGCATAACCGCCCGCCGAATCGACAATGGTGGAAAGAACGCCTGCATGGAAAAAACCATGCTGCTGCGAAAGGTGCTCCGCATAGGGAAGTTCGATGCGGGTATGGCCCGGACGAACATCGGTCATCACCGCCCCAAGATGAGCCATGATCCCCTGCTTGGCGAAGCTTTCGCGCACGGCCGGTTCCCAGTCCGCACGACGTGGCTGAAGGTCGCTCATGCGCCTCCCCCTGCGATCAGTTCTCGGGCCTTTGCGATGACGGTTTCCGGGAAAGGACATGAGCGGCGTTTTACCGTGTCCATGAAGACGCCAACCACCTCGTTGCGGCTGGCCAGTTCGCCCGTTTCCCCGTTGAACATTTCGTGGGTGAAAAGGATCACCTTGTCGCGGATTTCACGAAGGCGCGTCCGCACCTCGACGATGTCGCCGGCGTGCAGTTCCCGCTGG
>JAPHTL010000237.1 GCA_026193355.1 Rhodospirillales bacterium | reverse complement strand
TCATGGGCATGGGCGCGGATGCGTTCCGACCAGAGGTCGAGAATCCCGTCCAACCCGAGCCGCGGATGGGTTGTGACGATGGCCCGTGGCGGCTTGGCCTGTTCGACAGGCTCGTTCGGCTCATCCAGAAACACCGCGTTGATCCCCGGGGGAATCACGGATTGCCTGAATTCACGCCAGGGGCTCCATGTTTCGGCATGGGCGCGCCCCTGAAAAACGACGGTCGGGCGATGCTTGTCCATGGCCTCTTGTGCGCGGGGGCGATTCAGGGTTCGCGCGTGGGAGGTCACCCAAAGGACCTTTTTCTCCGCCTGCAAGACCTCGCCCAGCAATTCAGGCTTGCGGAAAGCAATCAGGACGTCCGTTTCCGGCGGGCGGGGCGTGTCGAATGGAAGCCATTGGACGCCATCGATATTCGCCGCCTTTTCGCACATGTTGATCGCAGAAACCTGATGTCCACGGCGCGCCAGAGCGGCGGCAAGACCAACGAAGGCCTTTTCCGGGCCGCCGAGGGGACGGACAGACGGAGAGCTGCCGTCAAAGGGAACGGACTCGTCAATCATGGTGATATGCATCGAATTCTCCAGCGGCGGCAGGGATCAATCCGGACGATCGAATGCCTTTATAGTTCCGGCGAGTCCCCAAGGAAAGGCCCTCCCCCCTTGCATCGGAGGAAAAGGCAGGCCAATTCTAGTACCTTGGACCTGTGCGCCGCGACACGTTTCGCGCAGGCGCAGAGAAGAAACGGCATCCGGAAGGGCATTGGACATGAGTGGAACTTTCTACGAAATTCTTCCCGAACGCGGAGTCATCGTCATCACGGGCGAGGACAGGCGAACCTTTCTTCAGGGGCTGATATCCAACGACATCAACAAGGTATCCGCCGATAGGGCCATTCATGCGGCTTTCCTGACCGCACAGGGGAAATACCTGCATGATTTTTTCATCACCGAACATGGCGATGCGCTGCTGCTCGACTGCGAAGCAGAACGGCTGGACGACCTGAAAAAACGACTTTCCATGTACAGGCTCCGTTCGAAGGTTGTCGTGGAAGACGCCAGCGAACGCTTCGCCGTATCTGTGCTGTTTGGCGTGGGAACACCAGAGCAACTCGGGTTGAATTCCGAACCCGGCGCGGCCAGAGCCATGGGGAACGGTATTGTTTTTCTCGACCCGAGGCTGGCGGACGCCGGCGCACGTGCGATCCTGCCAAAGGAGGAAACGACGGCCACCCTGACGGAAAGCGGTTTTACACCCGGCGATGAAGGCGTTTATGACCGCCTGCGCATAAGTCTGGGTCTTCCCGACGGCAGCCGGGACATGGTGGTGGACAAGGCCATCCTTCTTGAAAACGGCTTCGACGAGTTGGGCGGGGTCGACTGGAACAAGGGCTGTTACCTCGGTCAGGAACTGACAGCGCGCACCAAGTATCGTGGGCTGGTCAAAAAACGCCTGATGCCGGTGGAGCTTGAAGGTCCTGAGCCCGCGCCGGGTACGCCCGTGATGGCGGGAGACAGGGAAGTTGGCGAAATTCGCACCGCCCGTGGCGAACTCGCCCTTGCACTGATCAGACTGGATGCTCTTGAGGACGCCTCCCCCTTGACGGCCGGGGATGCGAACGTCAACATTCGCAAGCCCGAATGGATGAGGCTTTAGGTCGCATCATGCCGACGCCACCCGCGCTGCCAACCATCCTGTCAGCCGTGGCAAGAAGCTACGAGCGCGCTTTCGATGAGCGTGGCGCTTCGCCGGGCGGCGTTTTGTGGCGAAACGCCTGGGGACAGACGCTCCGCTTCGAAATGCTTGCCGGCATTCTGGAGGGCGAGGCACGGGACGATGTCACGATTATCGACTTCGGCTGCGGATATGGTGCCCTGTTTGAACACCTGGCCGAACACCCTTGCCTGCGCCACGGACGATATACTGGTCTGGATATCAACGAAAAATGCCTGGATGCGGCGCGGAAAAAAATCACCGATCCCCGGGCGATGTTCATCAAAAGCCACAGGGCGACGGAAAAAGCCGACTACGTTTTTATTTCAGGAACCTTCAATCTGAAGAGTAGCACTACGAATGACAACTGGCTGCGTTTTGTCGAGGAAACCCTTGGGGATCTGTGGCAGAAAACGCGCAGGGGGATGGCGTTCAACATGCTTGCCCCGCGAAGACTGCTCAAAAGGAAAAGCCTGTTCTATTCGCCAACCGAACCCTTCGTAACATTCTGCCGCGAAGAGTTGAATGCCGAAACAACCCTGGCCAGCGGATATGGCCTTGATGAATGGACGCTTCTCCTCCGTCGACGACCGGAGAAAGCCGTCAGCGCATGACCCGTGCGGCCTGTGATACGGTTGCGACGTCCTTGAGGACGGCGGCCTCCGCCTCCATCAACTCTACCTGGGTGCGGTTAAGGTCACGCATGCTGACCATGCCTTCGAGGTTGCCGTTCTCGTCCACAACCGGAAGATGGCGAATGTTGTTGTTCATCATCTTTTCCATGGCCGAGCGGATATCACAGGTCGGCAGACACGAAATGGTCCGGTAGGTCATCAGTTCATGGACCTCGCGCTTGAGGATCGCCGCACCATGCTCGGCAAGACCACGTATCACATCGCGCTCCGAGATAATGCCAAGGGTTTCACCAAATTTGGCGCAGACGATAGCCGCGCCTATGTTGTGGCGGCGCAGCACCTTTACCGCCGATTCAATTGATTCATCGGGACGGACTGTGAAAATACCGTTCCCCTTCGCGTTCAAAAGCGTACGTACATCCATGGTCAGTCTCCCAAGGTGGAGTTGTCATGCCGGATTTTGCCCGGATCGCGTCCCTGAAACGCGCAGCGCTTATGCGCCTTGTCCCACAGTATCGTTGAGAAAGCGAACAACAGGAACACCCCGGAAGGCGGGAGAAAGGCGATTTTAGGGTAGGTTAAAAACAACCCTTTCGGGCAGGTATCCGAAGCGCGTCATTCTCCCTCGACCATGCGCTTGCTGATACCCCGTTCATACCATGGGCGGGTTTTCCTGACGATCTTTACGACCGAAAGCATGACGGGCACCTCGACCAGCACACCGACGACCGTGGCCAGCGCAGCGCCCGAGGAAAAGCCGAAAAGACCAATCGCCGTCGCCACCGCCAGTTCGAAAAAATTCGACGCGCCGATAAGCGCTGACGGGCCGGCGACGCAGTGCGCGACGCCCAGCTGCCGGTTGAGAACATAGGCCAGGCCAGAGTTGAAATACACCTGAATAAGGATGGGAATGGCCAGAAGCACAATCACCATCGGCTGCCCCAGAATCTGCTCTCCCTGAAAACCGAACAACAGAACCAGCGTGGCCAGAAGCGCCATCAGCGAGACGGGCTTGAGCAATGCCAGCGTGGCCTCCAGGCGCTCCGGCCCGCCGCTCGCAAGCAGGCGGCCGCGCATGATCTGCGCCAGAATAACGGGAACGACGATGAACAGAACCACGGAAATGACCAGCGTATCCCAGGGAACGATGATGGCCGACAACCCCAGCAGTAGTCCGACGATCGGCGCAAAAGCGAAGACCATGATGGTGTCGTTCAATGCGACCTGCGACAGGGTGAAATGGGGTTCGCCATCCGAAAGGTTGCTCCACACAAACACCATGGCGGTGCAGGGTGCCGCGGCCAGAATGATCAACCCAGCAATATAGGAATCGATCTGATCCGCCGGAAGCCATGGCCTGAAAAGATTATCGATGAACAACCACGCAAGAAGCGCCATGGAAAACGGCTTCACGGCCCAGTTGACGAACACTGTCACGCCCACGCCACGCCAGTGTTCCCTGACCTGATGAAGGGCGGCGAAGTCGATGCGCAAAAGCATCGGAATAATCATCAGCCAGATCAACACCGCAACGGGCATGTTGACCCGCGCGACCTCCATCCCGCCTACTGCATGGAAAGGCGCCGGAAAAAAATGGCCAAGGCCGATACCCACGACAATGCAGAGCGCAACCCAGAGCGTCAGGTAGCGTTCGAACAGGCCCATTGCTTCTGGGGCCTCGGCGCTGTCGATTGATCCTGCCTGTTTTGTCATGCCGCCAGATCGTCCTTACGCGATATTGGCGCGAATGCGTTCGGACAGCGCGCCAATTTCATCCATGTTGCCAGGCCTGATCCCCCAGTTCATCGTCACGCCGTCATCCTCCCCACGCGGAACGACATGCATGTGCAGGTGAAAGACCGATTGGGCCGCGCCGGGGCCGTTCGCCTGAAGAATGTTGAGGCCATGAGGTTCCAGGGTTTTCTGAACGGCGCGCGCAATTTTCTGCGTCGTCGTCATCGTATCGGCCAGCCAATCGAGAGGAATCTCGAAAAAATTCGGCGTGTGGAATTTTGGAATGATCAGGGCATGGCCGGGATTGACCGGATTGATATCCATGAACGACAGGGTGCGTTCATCCTCGTACAGCTTGAAGCAAGGGATCTCACCCTTGATGATCTTGCAGAAGATGCAGTCTGGATCGTGGCTCATCATGGACTCCTGATCGCCAGTCGGCTGTTGGTTAACACTAGCGGATGGATGCTGATGGAACAAAGAATGAGAACACCGCCCTCAACCCTGCCGAACAAGATTGCGGCCATCGCTTTTCGCCGTGTAAAGGGCCTTGTCGGCTTTTTCAAGGATTGTATCAACATCAAAATCGTCGCCCCCCATCTGGGCAACGCCGACACTGATCGTAACCCTTGCGGACCCGGCCCCGACATCGAAGCGCGCTTCTTCTATGGCTTTTCGCAGACGTTCCGCCATTTTAACAGCACCATCCATCCCCGTTTCGGGCAGTAAAACGGTGAACTCTTCCCCCCCATATCGGGCAATGATGTCCGCACCGCGTAAAACGGGGATTGAAAGGGATACAACCCGTTTCAGCACCGAATCACCCACGGCATGCCCGTACGTGTCATTGATTTTCTTGAAGTGATCCAGATCGAACACCAGCAGCGAAAGGGGGTGCTTGTAACGCGCCGCCCGCAACATTTCCTCCGCCGCAACTTCCGAAAACCTGCGACGGTTCATGATCCCGGTCAGTGAATCGGTGCTGGCCTGATGTCGCAGGTCGCTTTCAAGTACACGCCTTTTTTCGATCTCGGATTCCAGTTGCGTCCTGAGGCTTCGTTCTTCCATAAGCGTCCACCAGTGCAGCCGGCGCAGTTCATGCAGGCGATGCGCCATCGCCACGCCAATGACATTGGCGATAATGAAGAACAGCACAACAATTCCCATGCCGACGTCGGACTGCACCCCCCCCCAGGCCACCAATCCAGAGAACGCCAGAGCGATCAGCGCGCTTGCCATCAACTGGAGCCGGAAGCGAATGGGTGCAATCAGATAGACCGTCACGGAAGCCAGAACGAAACTGACCATGAGCATCAGCAACCGGGGCGGACGATTTTCAATAACCGCCTGGGCATAAAAAATGGCGTCGGCGGAAATGCAGAACAAGGCGGCGAAAACAAGCGCCGCCCAATCCATGAGCGCAGGTGTTCGCGTCATGCGGATGGCAACCGCCACGGCGATACCGGCCAGGAAAACCCCCAACCGCCCCGCAAGAACGATTTCCCTGTGAGGACCGGAAGGAAGATGGGGCCACTCGAAAACAATAAAGGTTGCGTAAGCGATGGCGATGAGGATGAGATTCCTGGCGGCTTGCCCTTGATCGACGGGAAGCGCCGCCACCCTGAACTTGTGTTCGACGGTACGGTCCTTGAACTCCGCCCGCCAAAAGTCAAATCCTGCCTGCGCTTTCTTCACATCATTTTCCGCGCGTTCCGGTGCCCGCGATCATTCCTCGCCCTGAAGCTGTACGCGAGCCACTTTGGCCAGTTCCTGAAGTTTCGCCCGCACGTCCGCCTCGGACGTCTTGCTGCCGTGTTCGGCAAAATCGGCCATGACCTTGCGGATCACGTCCTCGTCACCAGCCTCTTCCAGATCGGCGATGACGACAGACTTGGCATAGTCGGCAGCCTCATCGCCCGTGATCCCGAGCAGATCGGCCACCCACAGGCCCAGCAGTTTGTTGCGTCGCGCCATGACCTTGAATTCCCATTCCTGGCCGCGGTTGTGATGTTCTTCATGGCCTTTGGCCTGTTCTTTCGTGGGCATTTTGTTTTTATCCTTCCTGTGTATCCGGAATCCGGTTTTCTGAATGTAATCAGGCGTTGCTTTCGCCCTCAACACCAAGCGCCGCCTGCGCTGCTGCAAGGCGCGCGATCGGAACGCGGAATGGCGAACAGGACACGTAGTCGAGTCCCGCCCGGTTGAAAAAGTGCACCGATGCCGGGTCACCGCCGTGTTCGCCGCAGATGCCCAGCTTGATGTCCGGCCGCGTCGCGCGGCCGCGTTCCACCGCGATTTTCACCAACTCCCCGACCCCGTCCTGATCGAGCGAGACGAAGGGGTCACGTTCGATCACCCCCATCTCCTGATAGATCTGAAGGAACCGACCGGCGTCATCACGGGAAAGTCCGTAGGTGGTCTGGGTCAGATCGTTGGTGCCGAAGCTGAAGAATTCAGCCCCTTCGGCGATTTCACCGGCCCTCAACGCAGCGCGGGGAAGTTCGATCATCGTGCCGACCAGGTAGTCGAATGCGGCCCTCTTGTCCTTTTTAACCTCGTCCGCGACCCTGTCGATCATCGCCTTGAGGCGCTCGAACTCTTCTTTCACGGCGACCAGCGGAATCATCACTTCGGGCGTAACGCCGCCAACCTCGGCAGCCGCCTCGAAAATGGCGCGGGCCTGCATCTCGTAAATCTCAGGATAGGTAACGCCCAGACGGCAACCGCGATGGCCGAGCATCGGATTGAATTCGTGCAATTCCTCTGCGTGACGACGGATCGTCTCGACGTCCGTTCCCGCCGCCTTTGCAACCTCGACCATATCCGCCTCAGTATGGGGCAGAAATTCGTGCAGCGGAGGATCGAGAAGGCGGATCGTAACGGGCAAGCCCTCCATGATCCTGAACAGGGAGATGAAATCCTCGCGTTGATAAGGCAGCAACTTTTCCAGCGCTGCGCGGCGTCCCGCTTCCTCGGTGGCCACAATCATTTCACGTATATGGATGATCCGCGCGGGGTCGAAGAACATGTGCTCGGTCCGGCACAGGCCGATGCCTTCGGCGCCGAAATCCCGCGCCGTCTGTGCATCGGTTGGCGTCTCCGCATTGGCGCGAACCTTCATGGTGCGGATTTCATCGACCCACACCATCAGCTTGCCGAATTCGCCGGTCAGTTCGGGCTGGATCATCGGCACCTCGCCCAGCAAAATCTCGCCCGACGTACCATCGACCGAAATCACGTCGCCTTCTGCGATCACCTTGCCCAGCGCCTTCATGGTTTTGGTCTTGTAGTCGACCGATATGGTTCCTGCGCCGGAAACGCACGGCGTTCCCATGCCGCGCGCGACAACGGCGGCGTGGCTTGTCATACCGCCGCGCGTCGTCAGGATGCCTTGGGCGACGTGCATGCCGCCGATGTCCTCGGGGCTGGTTTCAATGCGAACAAGGATGACCTTTTCACCGCGCTTCGACCATTCCTCCGCATCTTCGGCGTTGAACACCACCTTACCGCAGGCGGCGCCGGGCGATGCGGGAAGTCCGCGGCCCAGCACGGTCTTGTCGGCATTTGGGTCGATCATCGGATGGAGGAGTTGATCCAGATGCGCCGGGTCGATGCGACGAACCGCCTCGTTCCTGTCGATCAGACCTTCCTCGCACATGTCCACAGCCATCTTCAGCGCGGCTTTTGCCGTGCGCTTGCCGGACCGGGTCTGCAACATCCACAGCTTGCCGCCCTGGATCGTGAACTCCATGTCCTGCATGTCTGTGTAATGGGCTTCCAGCCGATCACGAACGACAGCCAACTCCTTGTAAAGCGAGGGCATGACCTCTTCCATGGACGGCAAGTCCGACCCACCCAATTCACGTTCATAGATGGTCAGTGGCTGGGGCGTGCGGATACCGGCCACCACGTCCTCGCCCTGCGCGTTGACCAGATATTCGCCATAGAAGTGGTTGTCGCCGGTGGATGGATTGCGGGTGAAGGCGACGCCGGTGGCGCAGTCATCACCCATGTTGCCGAACACCATGGCCTGAACGTTGACGGCCGTGCCCCAATCCGCGGGGATGTCGTGCAGGCGGCGATAGGTGATGGCGCGCTGGTTCATCCAGCTTCCGAAAACCGCGCCGATGGCGCCCCAGAGCTGTTCCTGGGGGTCGAGCGGGAACGGACGGCCAAGCTGTTCGTTGACCTTGGCCTTGTACTGTTCGACCAGTGTCTTCCAGTCATCGGCGCCGAGGTCGGTGTCCAGCTCAAAGTCCTTGTCTTCCTTGTGGAGTTCAAGCAATTCCTCGAAGTGGTGGTGATCAACGCCCAGAACCACGTCGGAATACATCTGGATGAAACGGCGGTAGCTGTCATAGACGAAGCGTTCGTCGCCCGACTTCGCAACCAGTCCCTGCGCCGTTTCGTCGTTGAGGCCAAGGTTCAGCACCGTATCCATCATGCCGGGCATGGATGCGCGCGCACCGGAGCGAACCGAGACCAGCAGCGGATTGGCCGCATCGCCGAATTTCGCGCCGACTTCCGCCTCGACCGCAGAAATGGCGGTTTCGACCTGGCTTTTCAGATCGTCGGGATACTGGCGATCATTGTCGTAATAGGCCGTGCAGACCTCGGTGGTGATGGTGAAACCGGGAGGAACCGGAAGGCCCAGGCTGCTCATCTCCGCCAGATTGGCGCCCTTGCCACCCAGAAGCTCCTTCATTGTCGCGCTGCCGTCGGCCTTTCCGGCACCGAACGTATAGACCCACTTCGTCATGACCCCGTTCCCCTTTTTCTTCCTTAACCTTCGATTTTTGAAAAGTCTGCGACATCGCCCAAGGCCGCCCCGATCCGCGCCAGAAGGCGCAGACGGTTTTTCCGCAGTTCCGCATCGTCGCAGTTCACCGTCACCTTGTCGAAGAAGGCATCGACCGGCGCGCGCAGCCCGGCCAGCGCCGTCATCGCATCGGCGAAACGTTCTTCCCTGATGGCCGCGGTGATCGACTCGCCAGCGGTGGACAAACCATCGAACAGGGCCTTTTCTTCGGCCTGTTGAAGAACACCCGCGTCCGGCGCATCGTCATAGCGCGCGCCGTCCTTCTTTTCCTCGATGCGCACGATGTTGGCGGCGCGGCGGTAGGCGACCAGCAGATTGCCGCCGTCGTCGGTATCGAGGAAATTTTTCAGCGCCTCGACACGGGCCAGCAGGCGCAGGATGTCGTCTTCTCCACCCAGCGAGAACACGGCGTCGATCAGGTCATGGCGAACCCCCTGTTCCTTCAGGTGCACCTTGAGGCGGTCGGCGAAGAAAGCGATGAGATCCTGCCGGAGCGTCGCATCATCGACATTCATCGAATAGCCAGAAAGTGCATTATCGAAGGTTTTGAGCAAAGGCAGCCGCAGCCTGTTCTCGACGATCAGGCGAATGATGCCCAGAGCGGCGCGTCTTAATGCAAACGGGTCCTTCGATCCGGTCGGCTTTTCGTCGATGGTCCAGAACCCGACCAGCGTGTCGATCTTGTCGGCAAGCGCCAGTGCAACACTGACCGGCGCGGTTGGGCAATCATCGTTCGGCCCCTGCGGCGCGTAGTGTTCAGCGATGGCATTTGCGACATTCGCGTCCTCACCCCCGTCCAGCGCGTAGTAGCGGCCCATGATGCCCTGCACCTCGGGGAATTCGCCAACCATGCCGCTGACCAGATCAGCCTTGCACAGCTCCGCCGCCCGCGCCGCCTTCGCCTTATCCGCGCCGGGGATGAATGCACACAGGGCCTGCGCCAGCGCGCCGATACGCGTCACCTTGTCGCTGGTAGTGCCCAGCTTTGCATGGAACACCATGTCGGCCAGGCGCGGGGCGAGGGCCTCCAGCGGCTGTTTGTGATCCTGATCCCAGAAGAACCGGGCATCGGACAGACGGGCGCGCAGCACACGTTCATTCCCCGCCACGATGGCGTCGTTGCCACCCTCGCCCTCGCGGTTGGCGATGACGATGAAGCGCGACGCCAGCTTGCCGTTCGCGTCGAGGCAGGAGAAATATTTCTGGTGCGCGCGCATGGAGGTCACCAGCACCTCGGACGGCACCGCCATGAAGGCGTCGTCGATGCGGCCCATCAGGGGAACCGGCCATTCGACCAGACCGGCGACCTCGTTAAGCAGCCCTTCGTCTTCGCGCACTGTCAGGCCCTCGGCCTTGGCCAGCTTCGCCGCGCCTTCGGCGATGATCGTCCTGCGTTCCGCGGGATCGATGATGACAAAGGCCTTGCGCAGCCTGTCGCGGTAATCGGCGAAGTCCTTCACGGCAAATGAACCGGGCGCCATGAAACGATGGCCGCGGGTCGCATCGCCGGACGTGATGGGACCGAACGTCAACGGCACAACCGCGCCGCCGAACAGGCAGAGGATGGAATGCAACGGCCGCACCCAGCGCAGATCGTTGCTGCCCCAGCGCATGGATTTCGGCCACGGCAGGTCGGCGAAGGCCTTTTCAAGAAGACCCGGCAGGATCTCCGCCGTTTTCGCGCCCTTCTTTTCGATCACCGCGAACCAGAATTCGCCCTTGCCGGTATCGCGCTTTTCGCACTGATCCAGCGTCAGCCCGGTGGAGCCGAGGAAACCCTGCAAGGCCTTTTCCGGCGCATCGGCGCGGGGGCCGCGACGTTCCTCGGAAATATCGGGCGAGGCTTCGGGCAGGCCGTCGATCACCAGCACAAGGCGGCGCGGTGTGACATAGGATTCGGCCTTGGTGAATTCCAGCCCCGCACCCTTCAGCCCTTCGCAGACAAGGCGCTTCAGGTCGTCGGTGGCGCGCCCCTGCATGCGGGCGGGGATTTCCTCGGAAAACAGTTCGATCAGAAGTTCAGCCATGGCCTTATGCCTCATGCCCGCGGGAGCGCAACCAGGCTTCGCACGAACCCTTGGCCAGTGCCCGCACCCGACCGATATAGGCGGCGCGTTCGGTCACCGAGATGACCCCGCGCGCGTCCAGCAGATTGAAAAGATGGCTGGCCTTGATGCACTGCTCATAGGCGGGCAGGGCCAGCGGCTTGTCCAGCACCAGCAGCTTCTTGCACTGGCTTTCCGCGTCCTCGAAATGGCGGAACAGGATATCGGTGTCGGCATGTTCGAAGTTGAAGGCCGATTGCTCGCGCTCGTTCTGCAAGAACACGTCGCCGTAGGTGAACCCCTCGCCGTTCCAGTCCAGGTCGTAGACGTTCTCGACCCCCTGGATGTACATGGCCAGACGTTCCAGTCCGTAGGTCAGTTCGGCGGCGACGGGATTGCACTCAAACCCGCCGACCTGCTGGAAGTAGGTGAACTGCGTGACCTCCATCCCGTCGCACCAGACCTCCCAGCCCAGCCCCCAGGCGCCAAGCGTCGGGCTTTCCCAATCGTCTTCGACAAAACGGATGTCATGCTTGCCCGAATCGATGCCCAGCGCGGCGAGGCTTTGCAGGTACAGGTCCTGCACGTCGGGCGGCGATGGTTTGAGAAGAACCTGAAACTGGTAATAGTGCTGCAACCGGTTGGGATTTTCCCCGTAGCGGCCATCGGTGGGGCGGCGCGATGGCTGGACATAGGCGGTCTTCCATGCCTCCGGCCCCAGCGCGCGCAGCGTGGTCGCAGCGTGGAACGTTCCTGCACCCACTTCCATGTCCACGGGTTGCAGGATGACGCACCCCTTCTCGGCCCAGAAGGATTGCAGCGTCAGAATCAGCGATTGAAAGCTGGTGGACTTCCGTGAAGCGGCGCCCATATCCCCGGCGTTCCCCATTTTGTTGCGGTGCGGCGAAGATACCCGCGCGGCCCGAGCGGGGTCAAGGAAAGTGGTGTCGGAAAGAAAGCTAAATCAGCCCGGATACGGACAATCGGGGCGTCCGCACGAAACGGCGCGTTCGGACGGGACGTAATCGCCGCACACCCGACAACGGATCAGATCCTCGGTCGTCGGCCCAGCAGCCTTCTTCGAGGCCGCGGAATCGGCGCGTTTTCCAACCTTTGCCGCTTCCTTGCGGTCCTGTTGCAGGCGACCAATCCACTTGAATCCGTACCAGATCGCCAGAACGATCGCGGCGGTGACAAGCAGTTTTGTGGGGTTGAGAATTCCGAACATGGTCGCCTTTTTAGAACCTGATTCCCGGCTTGTCCACGACAAGCCGCCAGATTTCATCTTTATCGCATCAAAACGACTCGACCTAAAGCCCGTAGCGATTCCACAAAAGGCGTTCCTCGGCGGCGGCAAGCAGGCCCGCCCCCCATGCCGCGCCAATGTTGCTGTTCCCGCCCCCGAAAGGGATACGCCGCTGCCACCACGACCGGGGGGATTCAATAATCGGCAGTTTCACCTTTTCGCCAAAGGTTTCACGCATCACGCTGCGCAAATCGCCTATCCCGTCGATCAGCCCCAGTTCCAACCCACGGCGACCGCCCCAGAATTCGCCGCTGAAAAGATCCTTTTCATTGCCCACAAGTTTTGTTCCCCGGCGATCGCGGACGAACGCCTTGAAATCATCATGAATTTCCGCCTGCAAGGCCTTCAGGCGCTTCACATGATCGGGGTTCTCGGGCTGGAAGGGATCCAGCATGCCCTTGCGCTCCCCCGCCGTGTAGACGCGCCGTTCGATGCCATAACGCGCCAGAAGGTCGGTCAGGCCGAAACCGGCGGTGATGACGCCGATCGATCCCACGATCGAGGCCGGCATTGCGTGGATCTCATCCGCCGCACAGGCCAGCCAGTATCCACCCGATGCCGCGACATCCTCGACAAAGGCATGGACGGGGACGCCCTTTTCGTTGGCCAGCGCGCGAATTCGCCCGGCGATCAGGGCCGATTGCACCGCCGAGCCGCCCGGCGAATTAATCGCCAGCGCCACGGCGGCAAGGTTCGGAACATCAAAGGCCCGTTTCAGCGCGGGGGCAACAGCTTGCAGGGTGATCCCGCCGCGCAGGGGGCCCATCTGGCCGATAACCCCGTTCAGCCTGACGACGGGTACCAGCGGCGGCGGCTCCCCCACCCACCCCAGAGGCAGGGCCGCGAACATCCTGTGAAGCCGGGTGCCGTACATCCTTGATCCTCCGTTCCTGTTTCTGCCTAAAGGCCGACGCCGTCCCTGAGGATGGCTTCCGCCGTATCCGTATAACCGCCGTCCGCTGTATGAAGGATCAGGCCCGGCGATAGTGTCAGCGGTGTTTTGACCCCCTTGCGCCCCCGAACGATAACGCGCCGTGCCGCCTTTTCCGGACCCGGCCAGAGGGGTGTGATAACGACTTCGCCCACACGGCCCGACAGGCAGGCCAGAATGGCGTCCAGACGATCGGCCCGATGAATGATCGTAATGCTCCCCCTTGAGCGCACCATCGAGACGCAAAATTTTATCCACTCCTGCAGATCGGCATCACCTTCGACATTGGCCGCCGCCTTGGAAGCCACAGGCGGAACATTGCCGCGCCCGGCCTCCTGATAGGGCGGATTGGTCATCACATGATCGAAAGAATCCGGTCTCAGCGATTCAGGCGGGTCGACGATATCGCCTACGACGACCTCGACCCGGCCCGAAACCTCATTCAGTTCTGCGTTATTGCGGGCCAGTGCGGCCAATTCGGGTTGGATTTCAATGCCCGTCACCCGCACACCAGAGCAACGAGAGGCAAGACACAGGGCCGCCGCGCCGACCCCGAGGCCGACATCAAGCACCAACTGCCCGTCCTTCGCCGGAACGGCGGCGGCCAGCAGAACGGGATCGATGGCCGCACGATAGCCCGCCACGGGTTGCAGCAGCCGTACGCGGCCACCCAGCAACGTATCCTCGCGCGCCCCTGCTAATTCTTCTGCTTCGACCGCAGCGCTCATGGCAAACCGCCTTCCTCGTTCCGCACAGGAACGATCCCCTTTTCGTCAAGAATGCGCTCGGCCCGCAAAAAATCCTCCTCGGCAACCATCACCCGGCGCGGTATCGCCGAAATACTGCCCTCCATGATACTGGCATGGGTATCGAAGACATGCGCCCTTATCCCCTCCGCGGCGAAGCGGGCGGAAAGCCAGGACAGCAGGACGGCATCGTTGCTGCGCAGCAGTTCCCTCATCCGTCCTTTTCCTCCTTTGGACCCTGCCCTTCGGGTCAGGCGTTGCGGCCTGCGCGCCTTTTCTTGACCCCATGGCACACAGCCCCCTATGCTCCACCCGTCACCGGGGGAGGTCAAGACACGCTGGATCGCGGGAAACACGCGACCGTCGCTATATGTGTCGAGGCCTGGGACACGGACTGGTTTTTTTTCGGAGCACTCTGCGTGGGCGTTGTCGTTGATCTTGACCGGAAACGGGATAAAAAGCCGTCGATTGACGCCCTCGTGGCGCTGACCGAAGAAGACATCCAGAAGGTCAACCGGTTGATCATGGAGCGGATGCAGAGCGACGTCGCCCTCATCCCGCAGTTGGCCGCACACCTGATCGCCGCTGGCGGAAAGCGTCTGCGCCCCATGATCACCCTGGCCGCCGCGCGCATGTGCGGATACGAAGGCGACCGTCACCACGGTCTGGCCGCCTGTATTGAATTCATTCACACCGCGACCTTGCTGCACGACGATGTCGTTGACGAAAGCGAACTTCGGCGCGGCAAGGAATCGGCCAATTCCATCTGGGGCAACAAAGCCAGCGTTCTGGTCGGCGACTTCCTGTTCAGCCGTTCCTTCGAGTTGATGACCGCAGACGGTTCGCTTCAGGTTCTGGCGATCCTCTCACGCGCCTCGTCCGTTCTGGCGGAAGGCGAAGTCCTTCAGTTGATCACGGCGAACGACACGGAAACCGGCGAGGCCACCTATCTGGACGTGATCTCCAGCAAGACGGCGCAGCTTTTCGCCGCCGCCGCACGCATCGGCGCAGTCGTCGCCGACCGACCCGCGGCCGAGGAAGAAGCGCTGGAAACATTTGGCATGAACCTCGGGATTGCCTTTCAGTTGATCGACGACATGCTGGACTATTCGGCCAAGCAGGCCACCCTGGGCAAGACGGTGGGCGACGATTTCTTCGACGGCAAGATCACCCTCCCGGTCATCCTCGCCTTCCGCAGGGGAAACGACGAGGAACGGGCCTTCTGGCGGCGAACACTGGAAGATATGGATCAAAACGACGGCGACCTGGAGTACGCCCGCGCTCTGATGGAAAAACACGGCGCGTTGCGTGATACGGTGGAACGCGCACGCCACTATGGCTCAATCGCTCGGGACGCCCTGGGGATTTTCAAGGACGGGCCGGATAAGGCGGCCCTGATCGAGGCTGTTGATTTCTGTATCGAACGGGCATTCTGAACCCTTTCAGCCTGCTTTTTCCTTCGGCGATTTTCCACCCTTGCTCT
>JAPHTL010000175.1 GCA_026193355.1 Rhodospirillales bacterium | reverse complement strand
GGCCGGTCTTTCTGGTAGCGAATCGCCAGTTCGGTCGCCAGATGCTGTGCATCGGCTGCGCTGCCCCCGTTGCCGAAAAAGATGATCTTGCCGCCACCGGTCACGGCGTCGCGGCAGGTTCCGACCAGCCGTGCAAACGGCGCGGCAAGGGTCTTTCGCGTCGCGTCGACGGCTCCCTGATGTGCGGCGAGTTCCGCGTTGAAGAAATCTTCCAGGTTCACTTCAATGATCCTTCCGACCCCTCTGATTCCATGCCAATCCGTCCGCCGCTGGGGTTTGTGCGCTGTGGCGGCACTGTACCCTGAAACAGGGATGTTTTGCAAAGCGCTACGCGCCGGGGAAAAGGTGTTTCCACCTCGCCTTTGCGCCCCCAGGGCGGTAAGCTTGAACAAAATGATAAAGGGAAAAAAGACTATGCCTGTTGTTCGATGGACCTCGGCCTTCGAAATCGGAATCCCCGATATTGATGAAGACCACAAGCGCATCCTTGGTTCCGTCCAGAAAATCCATGACGCTATTGATGGAGGCCGTTTCGATGATTGCGCGGAACTGGTCGCCGAGTTCTTTGTGATCGCGCGGGGCCATTTCGAACGCGAAGAGCGAATATTGGAAGGCGCAGGCTATCCACACCTCAAGCATCATGCGGCCCGACATAAGGAACTTCTGTCCATGGCGGAGGAGGTCGGGGAGTTTTGCACAGGTTTGAAAAACCGTTCAGGAGCCAGGGAATGTTTCGAGCGCATGGTCAGCTTTCTGATCAGCGATATCGTCGAGGCGGATCTTGAGTTCAAGTCCTACCTTGAAGACGTCGGACTTGTCGAGCGCCCCATCACCGTTCCCAAGTGACGCCGCACAGGTTTTTGTGAAGAAATCCTGGACATTGTCGTGGCCGATCTGGTCGGAGCTGACAGTGCCTATAAGTCATTCATTCAGACCGTTAACGCCGATTCATCGCCCTATTTCGAAGCGCTTTACGCCCAGCGGCCCTGAAGCAGCGATCCCAGCCTGCTTCAGGTGTTTTCCCTGAAATACGCGATGGTTGGCGCGAGCCCCTGTTCAAGCGCGATGCCCGGTTCCCACCCGAAGGTTTCCCGCGCCAGCGTAATGTCCGGCTGGCGTTGCAACGGATCGTCCGTCGGTAGCGGGTGAAACGTCAATTCCGATTTCGATCCGACCATGGCGATCACCTTTTCCGCCAGTTCCCGAATCGTGAATTCGCCGGGATTGCCCAGATTGACCGGTCCAGTCACCGACGCGGGTGTGGCCATCAGGCGGACAAACCCTTCCAGAAGATCATCGACATAACAGAATGAACGGGTTTGTGTTCCATCCCCATAGATGGTGATGGGCTCATCCTTCAGGGCCTGAACGATGAAATTGGATACCACACGCCCGTCGTTGGGATGCATACGCGGCCCGTATGTATTGAAAATCCGCGCAACCTTGATTTCAACGCCATGTTGGCGGTGGTAGTCAAAAAACAGGGTTTCGGCGCAGCGCTTGCCTTCGTCGTAACAGGCGCGCGGACCGATGGGATTGACGCTGCCGCGGTAGTCCTCAGTCTGCGGGTGGACCTCCGGGTCGCCGTAAACCTCGCTGGTTGAAGCCTGAAAGATCCTTGCGCCGATCCGTTTGGCCAGTCCCAGCATGTTGATCGCCCCGTGGACGCTGGTTTTCGTCGTTTGCACGGGGTCATGCTGGTAGTGGATGGGCGATGCCGGGCAGGCAAGGTTGTAAATTTCGTCCACCTCGACATAGAGGGGAAAGGTTACGTCGTGGCGCAGGAATTCAAAATATGGATTGGAAAACAGGTGCGCGATGTTGTCCTTGGTGCCGGTGAAAAGGTTGTCCACGCAGAGGACATCGTGGCCTTCGCCAAGGAGCCTTTCGCAAAGGTGCGACCCGAGAAATCCGGCACCGCCGGTAACGAGGATTCTTTTACGTGTATGCATGCGTACCTGGGCTCCCGATCGTACGGGGTTGAATAACGAACCACCTGGGTCGGTGATAGCATTGAAACGGCGGACTGACAAAGGCTTTGGCGTATTTGTTCGCCTGTATGCGCCCTGCCGGCTTCTGCCGGGTTGTTCCGGGTCGCCGCTTGGGAATATGATGCCCGCGCGCCGCCTTTTTGCAGAAAGGTGTTTACCATTTATTGCCGGTTTTCCCGCATAGTGCGGGGGGCATGCTGAAAGCAAAAAAACCGATTTCGATGGTTGAACCAGATCCAGTCACTGCGCCCGAGAGGCGCGAAACAGTTACGCAGGAATCAATCCTGCTTGACCATGCGCGTCGTCTGGAGGACAGCCGTGATGGGCGATGCGCGGTTGCCTTTCGGCTTTCTGGCCTGCGCGAACACTATCGCGAACCCTATCATATCCGAATCGCCGCCCGTGCCTTCGATGCGATTTTGCAGCGCCATGACGCGCGGCTTTATGTACTGAGCGAGGGCGATATCGTTTTCATCGGCCGCGATATACCGGGCAATGAACTTGACCCGGTCGTCTTCAAGGTTCGAAGCCTGTTTCGCGGCGATCCGATGGCTTCCTCGGATGACGGGCTGGGTGGCGGAAAGTTCATCAAGCGGTTCGACATAGAGCGCGATTACGGCGCGTTTCTGGGGCACATCAAGGAACTGGTCGGCGCGCGCGGCGGCAGGGAGGTTCCTGTGTCCGCAGCCGCCTCTTCCGCCCAGGCGCCGCACAAACGTCTGCCAAGGGGGCGGCCGCTGGACCCTGAACTGCTTGATGCCCTGTGTGTGGCGACGGGGAATATCGGCTTTCACGGCCTCATCGATGAACAATACGCCATCAGGATCAGCGTTGGCGGTGATGGCGAGGTTCTTTTCAGGGAACAATATGTAGCCATCGATCGCCTCGGTGATCGTGTAGCGCCTGGTGTTGACATACTGTCCGACAAGTGGCTGTTCCAGCATCTGACGGAGACACTGGACCATCGCCTGCTCAGCCACCTTGGCCAGGAAAATTTCGAGGAGATGGAGCGGGCCATCAGCATCAACCTCAATGTCGCCAGCGTTCTGCGCTCACCGTTTCGCGCCTTCGACAAGGCTGTGGGGAGGAACGCCGGCAAGGTGGTCATCGAATTCCAGCAAATGAACGTGTTTGCCGATGTGGGGGCGTATATGTATGTCCGTGACTGGCTGCGCGCCCGTGGGTACCGTGTTCTTATCGATGGCCTCAATCCCCTGTCGTTGCAGTTTTTCGATCCTGCGCTACTGGCGGCAGACTATTACAAGATCTATTGGGGCGAAGGCGCTGCAGCGCGGGTAACGGCGCGGCAAAGCCAGCAGATCAGGGATCTTGTGAGCGGAATAGGGCGCGACAGGATCATCATGGCGCGAATCGATTCGCAGGCGGGAATAGAATTTGGCCT
>JAPHTL010000101.1 GCA_026193355.1 Rhodospirillales bacterium | reverse complement strand
TGACAGTTGACGGCGGCGCGTAAAAGGCCGACGGCCAGCGCCGCGCCCGACCCCTCGCCCAGCCGCATGTCCAGTTCCAGCAACGGACGCTTGCCGATCCGTTCCATCAGGTGGCGGTGTCCGGGTTCGGAAGACGCGTGCCCGACCATGCAGTGATCCAGCGTTCCGGGGCGGAATGCCTCCAGCGCCGCCGCCGCCGCCGTACAGACATACCCGTCAAGCATCACCGGCACATTGTTCAGGCGCGCGGCGACAACCATGCCCGCGATGGCCGCCATTTCGCGGCCGCCGACACAGCGCAGAACCTCCAGTCCGTCGATCATCGCCGCCTTGTGCAGGATGACGGCCTCGGCCACCACGGCGATCTTGCGGCCCATGACGTCGCCCTCGACGCCGGTGCCCGGCCCGGTCCACAGGCTTGCGGTGTCACCGAACAGGGCATGGCAGACCGCCGCCGCCGCCGTGGTGTTGGCGATGCCCATCTCGCCCAGGCACAGCACATCGGTGGGATCGTCAAGGTTGGACATGCCGAACCGCACGGCGTCGATGAAGGCGGTTTCCGTCATGGCCGGCGCGCGGGTGAAATCTTCGGTCGGCTCGTCCAGCAACATCTCATCAACCATCAGCTGGATGCCGAAGGTTTCGCATATCTGGTTGATCGCCGCGCCGCCGTGCAGGAAGTTGGCAACCATCTGTTTGGTTACCTCGGCCGGGAAGGCGGAGACGCCACGCGCGGCCACCCCGTGGTTGGCGGCATAGATATAGGCGCGGGGATTGTCCATCATCGGGGGATGGCGACCCTGCCAGGTGCTCAGCCATTTGCTGATTTCCTCAAGCCGCCCGAGCGATCCCTGCGGTTTGGTCAGTTGCGGCTCTCGCGCCGCCGCCCGTTTCGCCGCCTCGTCGTCGGGGCCGGGAAGGTCGCGAATGATGGCGCGCAGGTCATCCATGGATTTGATATCTGGTATCTTGACCACGGCTTTCTCCTCTGAACAATGAGGGGTTGTATTATCAGGTAGAATACGACAGTCAAATGGGTTTGTCTGAACGCGTATCAGGGAATGGCGAAGGAATGATTGAAATGCGGGAAAGCTGGTTGTCCGGTGTGGCGGTCTGGCGTGACGATCTGCTGGCGGCCATCGGGTTTCTGACCCGGTTTCCCCTTGCAAGCGCGTCCCAATCGTGGGTGTCAGGCCGCGTCTATCGCGCATTTCCCCTGGCGGGCGTACTGATCGGCATTGTGGGCGGGACGCTTTATGGTCTTGCCGTCCTTGTTGGTCTGCCGCCCCTTGTTGCGGCCTTTTTTGCCCTTGCCGGGATTGCGGTTCTGACCGGCGCGTTGCACGAAGACGGGCTGGCGGATGTGGCCGATGGGTTCGGCGGTGGCGGGACGGCAGAGCGGCGGCTGGAGATCATGCGCGATTCGCGCACCGGCGCTTTCGGTGCACTGGCGCTTGTCTTTACCGTAGGCCTCAAGGTTTCCGCATTGGCTGCGCTGGCCGATCCGTGGGTCGTGCTTTCGGCCATGGCGGCAGCGGCGGCGGCGTCCCGCGCGGTTTTTCCCGGCGTCATCTTTTTTCTGGACCCCGCGCGCGCTGATGGCCTGGGCCGGGCCAGCGGCATTCCCGACAGGGAGACGATGATCCTGACGATTGCGCTTGGCGCCGCGCTGGCCCTGTTCTTCCTGGGTCCGCTTGTCGGGACTGTGGCCTTGCTGGCGGCGGCGGCGGCGGTGGCGCTTTTGGCGCTTCTGGCGCGGCGCATGGTCGGCGGGTTCACGGGCGATGTTCTGGGCGCTGCGCAACAGGTGGCCGAAATCGCCATCCTTCTGGCCGTGGTGGGGATGGCATGAACCGTGCGACCGTCACCCGCTGGTGGCTGATCCGTCATGCCGCTGTTCTCGATCAGGGGGGTCGGATCATGGGGCAAACGGACGTTCCATGCGCCCATCCCGGTGAAGATATCGCGCGCGGCCTTCTGCGCCGGTTGCCCCGCGATGTGCAGTGGGTTACGACGCCCCTGCGCCGCACGGCGCAGACCGCCGAGGCCATCGCTGAAATCGGCCGAATTGCAATTCGTGATCATCATGTCGAGCCGGATTTTATGGAACAAAGCTATGGCGAATGGGAAAAGCTGACGTGGTCGGACCTGAACGGATCGAGTGACGATCGCGTTCGCACGTTCTGGGACGCCCCCGCCACAACCGCGCCGCCCGGCGGCGAAAGCTTCGCCCATGTGATCAAGCGGACGGGTGATGCCCTTGCATCCCTGACCCGGCAGTTCGCGGGGCGTGACGTTATCGCGGTTGTCCATGCGGGCACGATCCGCGCGGCGCTGGCCGTTGCGCTGGAAATGGACCCGCGTCGCGCTCTTGCCTTCAAGGTCGACCATCTGTCACTGACCCGCCTCGATCACGTCCGGTCCAGCGGAGGACCCGGATCGTGGCGGATCAATTCCGTCAACGTGACGCATGCCTGAGGGGAAAAGCCCAATGGATTCTGACAAGGCGGTTACCCTTGTTATTGGCGGCGCGCGTTCGGGCAAGAGCGCCTATGCGGAAGGATTGATCGAAACCGCGCTGGAAGCCGCGCCCGGCCCTGCCGTCTATCTGGCCACGGCGGAGGCTGGGGATGATGAGATGGCGGCGCGCATCGCCCTTCACCGATCGCGGCGTGGTGCGCGCTGGACGACGGTGGAGGAACCTTTGGACCTTGTCGGCGCGCTGGCCGCCCATGGCAAGCCCGGCGCGCCGGTTCTTGTCGATTGCCTGACCCTGTGGCTGAGCAACCTGATGGTGGCGGGCCGTGACATTCCGGTGGAAACCGCCCGCCTGATCGAACAATTGCGATGTGTTTCCGGCCCGGTGATTCTGGTTTCCAACGAGGTGGGACTCGGCATCGTGCCGGATAATGCATTGGCCCGCTCCTTTCGTGACGAGGCGGGACGCCTCAACCAGGCAGTCGCCGCCATGGCGACCCGGGTGGTTTTCGTCGCAGCGGGACTGCCGCTGATTTTGAAGAACGACGGATAAGGACAAGGCGTCCGGGTTGCTGGCGTCACGCCGCACCCTGCGCTAAGGTTCCCTGATGCGTAGCTGGATGGAAATCGGGGCGGAACGAAGAATAGGGATGGTGATGAAAAGACATACGTTGATCCTTGCGGCGGCAGCCGTGCTGATGGTTGTTGTCGGTGTATGGAGTTCCCCTGTACGCGCCGCCGATCCGGGCGAGGCGCAGGATCTGGTCGAGCGCGCCCGCCTGGCGTATGAGGAAATCATCAGGGAAGAAAACTTTGGCCGCGCACGGGCGGAAATGAAGACGGCCAAGGCCGTCTTTATCGTGCCGCGTCTGTTCAAGGCCGGGTTCATTTTCGGCGGCGAGGGCGGCAGCGGCATTCTGATTGCGCGACGGGGCGACGGTTCATGGGGATATCCCGCCTTCTACACCATGGGCGGCGGCAGCATCGGTCTGCAAATCGGCGTTCAGGATTCGCAGGTGCTTTTCATCATTCGCAACGATGGCGGCCTGAAGGCGGTGCTGGAAGACCAGGTCAAGCTGGGCGCTGATGTCAGCGTTACCGCTGGAAGCCTTGGCGCGGGTATGGAAGCATCAACCACGACCAGCATGGGCGCCGATATCGTTTCCTTCTCGCTGGCGCGCGGGGCTTTTGGCGGCGGCGCCTTCGAAGGGTCTGTCATCGCCAAACGCAGCGACCTGAACGCTCAGTATTATGGTTCCGAAATTGCGCCGCGCGATATCGTGATGGGTAGCACGGCCTCCAATCCGGCCGCCGATATGCTGCGCGAAGCCCTTGCCCGCCAACAGTGATTCGGGCCGTGTGCCCGCCCTGATGGTTCAGGGGACGGGTTCGGATGTCGGGAAGTCCCTGCTGGTGGCGGGCCTTTGTCGCGCCTATGCGCGCCGTGGCCTGCGGGTCGCGCCGTTCAAATCACAGAACATGTCCAACAACGCCGCCGTAACCCCGGATGGCGGGGAAATCGGTCGCGCACAGGCGTTGCAGGCGCGTGCCTGTGGCCTGCCCCCGTCCGTCCATATGAACCCGGTG